>CAMWNQ010000019.1 GCA_947175655.1 uncultured Clostridia bacterium
AATCAGGACAGGAAAAAATACTGAAATCAAAATAAATTAAATATATGGAGATTACGTTGATATGAAAGAAATTATACTTTTAAAATACGGCGAAATTGCCCTTAAAGGATTGAATAAAAATTCATTTGAAAATATAATGATAAAAAATATAAAATACAGACTAAAAAAAGTCGGTAAATTCAAGTGTTCAAAGGCACAGTCAACTATATATATAGAGCCTGAAACAGAAAATATTGATTTGGAAGATGCTGTTGAGGCTTTAAAGAAAATATTCGGCATAGCTTCAATATGCAGGGTATGTGTATGTGAAAAGAATTTTGATGATATATGTGAAAAGAGCATTGAATATCTTCAGGACGTTTTACCATATAAAAGAACTTTCAAAGTAACTGCAAAACGTGCAGACAAGGCATTTCCTATGAAATCCCCTGAGATATGCAATCAACTCGGAGGACTTCTTCTTGAAAAATTCCCAAATCTTACAGTAGATGTCAAAAATCCGGAAGTGACAATTACTGTTGAAGTCCGTGATACGAATGCATACGTTCACGCAGAAAATATAAAGGGTGCAGGCGGTCTTCCTGTCGGAAGCAGTGGCAATGCATTGTTGCTTCTTTCCGGTGGCATCGACAGTCCTGTAGCAGGTTATATGATGGCAAAGAGAGGTATACATATATCAGCTATACATTATGTAAGCCCTCCATATACATCTGAAAGAGCAAGACTCAAAGTAGAGCAGTTATGCGACAAGATGACTGACTACTGCGGAAATATTGCATTTTTCTGTGTACCGTTCACGGAAATTCAGGAAGCCATCAAGAATAACTGTCCGGAAGAGTATTTTACTATCATAATGCGTAGACTTATGATGGAAATTGCTCAGAGAATTGCTAAGAAAGATGACTGTCTCGCTTTAATCACGGGTGAGAGCGTAGGACAGGTTGCAAGTCAGACACTTTCTGCTATATCCTGTACTGATGCTGTATGCAGAATTCCTGTATTCAGACCACTTATTGGTATGGATAAAACTGAAATAGTGGAAATTTCAAGAAAAATTGATACTTTTGACATATCTACCCTTCCTTATGAGGACTGCTGTACTGTCTTTACTCCGAAACACCCAAAAATAAGACCGTCTCTTGAAGAAGTTGAAAAGGCTCAGGAAAGTTTTGACTTTGAACCTTTTATTGAAAAAGCTGTTGAAGAAACAGAAATGAAAATCTTTTATATATAAATAGAAAAACCTGAAAAGTAAAATATTGTAAAAATATTTTGTGTAAAGTGCATAACAGGAGATGTTTAAAATGGTTCAAGATAGATATTTATCTGAATGTATGGACAATAAACTTGACAAAACGGTTGAACATGTTGTAAAATTGTTAAAGCAGAGAAATTGGACGGTCTCAACAGCAGAAAGCTGTACAGGAGGCTTGCTTTCAAAATCCATAACATCTGTTGCTGGAGCATCAGCAGTTTTTGAATGTGGTATATGTACATATTCCGACAGAATGAAAAACAAATTGCTTGGTGTTCCTGATGAAATACTTAAAAAATACAGTGCTGTGAGCAGTCAGACTGCTGAGGCTATGGCTTTAGGAATTCATAATGTTTCCGAAGCTGAAGTCTGCATATCTGTTACAGGTATAGCAGGCCCTGATGGTGGTACTGATGAAAAACCGGTCGGAACAGTTTATATAGGTTTTTATTTTAACGGCAGATGCTTTTCAAGACTTCCTGATTTATGGAATATTGAAGATAAATCACGTGAGAATATAAGAAAAACTGCAACCGCTTATGCTTTCAGAGTCGTTGAGGCTTTGCTGATGGAGGATTTTTATGAGTGATGAAGAAATCCAGAGAGCTGAAAAAATAAAGACTATAAAAAAATCTATTGATATTAATAATAATACTCAGACAGACTGCCCCAAAAATTCAAAGGACTGGGAGTTGGAAATGTCAAGAAGTATTGCCGAAAAAGTTCAGAAGCTCAAATCAAAAGATGAAGAGCTTCTTGCAGTTTTGAATTCAACAAAAAAATCAGGCAGTACAGATAAAATTAAATCAAATGAGGAAATAAATAATCTTATAAACTCTATTTTTGATGTGAAAAAACCGGAAAATTCACAGACTTTAAAATATACGGAAAATAAAGAAAATACAGAAGATACAGAAACACAAGAAAAATCAGTAGTCTCCGAAGAAGATAATTCAGATATTCCAACGGTTCAGGAATATATTGCCGGTGATTCAGATGATTCTTATGATTCTGGTGAAACGGAGTTGAAAAAAGAAATGAGTATTCCGAAAGTTACAGCTCCAAATCTTGATAATAATAAACATAGCAGGAAACGTAAAAAAAGGAAATCCTTTAAAGAAAGATTTCTCGGGCTGTTCCCTCAGAAGGGTGACAGTGCAATAGAAAAATGCCGTAAAATAGTATATATGATTTCGATTATAACGATAGTTGTTTGTGGAAGTATAGTTCTGGATTATTACATCGATACTACTACTACTCAGAATAAATACGAAGACATTATGAAAATTTATGATGAGCCTGTTGCTGTTCTTCCGACTGAACCGGTTCAGAATAAAGAAGAAGTTAAAATTGATTATCATATGATGCCTAATGCTGAAACACTCTATAATATGAATAATGATGTTGTAGGCGTTATAAATATTCCGGATACTGATGTTTTTTATCCTGTTGTAAAGGGCAGGGATAATTTTGAATATCTTAATAAGACTGTAACTGGTGAAGAGGCAAGGGCAGGCTCTATTTTTATTGACTACAGAAATATATTTGATGAAGTCAAAAACGGTGTTATGCAGAAAAATTCTGATAATATAGTAATATACGGTCACGAAATGGCTACCGGAAAAATGTTTGGAAGTCTCAAAATGTACAAAGAGAACAGTTATTACTATGAACAGCACCCTATTATAGAATTCAATTCAAATTATTTCTGCTATAAGTATAAAATATTCTCTATAATGATTATTGATGCAGAAGATAAAACCGATACACGTTATGAATACTGGAACGCTCTTGACTTCAAAGATGAAAAGGAATTCTATGATTTTGTCAATGAAGCCAAAAGAAGAACTATCAGACTTAATGATGTTGATGTAAAATATGGTGACCCTATTATTACTCTTTCAACCTGCAACGAAATATTCGGTAAAGAAAGAGAAGGCAGACTTGTTGTAATGGCTAGGAGAGTAAGAGATGGTGAAGACCTGCTTGCTGGCACTCAAAATTCGTCTTCTAACCAGAATGTAAAATGGCCGTCATTGTATTATGAATACAATAATACGCCAAGATTTAGAGAAGAAGAATTTGTGCCTTATAATTAAGAATTCATAATTAAAAATTATGAATTAAATATGTGGTGAAAATAAAGAATATGAAGAAGAAAAATAAAATTATTACAGCTATATCCTCTTTGGTACTTCTTATTGGTATTGCTTTAGGAATATTTTTCATAAGAAATAATCAAGATGAAAGCAAAAATACTGTTCCATCAGTAAATATCGATGAACTTAGTATTAAAGAAGAATCTGTTACTGAACCTCCTCCGGAAGAACCAGTTGAACTGGTGGACGTAGCAGAAGCATACGGATATAATCCGTCACCTAATGGAATTACACAAAAAACTAAGAATTTTTTACATATAAATAAGGATATAACAGGCTGGATTAAAATAGATGGAACTTATGTTGATTATCCGTTTGTTTCTGAACCAAAAGAGCTTGTATCCCTCGGAGAGGAGGAATATACACCAAATTCCTACTATCTCCACAGAGGTCTTGACCGTGAGTACCTTTATGAAGGTACACTTTTTCAGGATTACAGGAATGTTTTTGATTCCGATGAAGATAAGCAGTCCGAAAATATTGTCATTTATGGTCATAATATGAATAATGACACAATGTTCGGTTCGCTTAGCTATTACCGTCAGGACTATGGTTTTTATGCTGACAATCCCATTATTCAGTTGAATTCCAACTATAGGGATTATCAATATATTATCTTCGGCTTCATTATTACCAGTGGAAATTATCAGGACACGGATTTTCATTACTGGAATATGGAAGAACTTGATACTGAAGATGAATTTAATTATTACGTCGATACTATTAAAAAGAATTCTCTTGTTGATACTGGCGTTGATGTAAAGTACGGTGACAAGCTTCTCACACTTTCAACGTGCTACAGAGATTACGACAATTCACGTTTTATCATAGTCGCAAGAAGACTGCATGACGGTGAAACTTCAATGGAGAATATCGGCAGAACGGAGGCTTATATTGAAGAACACAGGCAAGAGCCTGAGACAGACACAAACCAATAAAAGAGAGAGAGGTCTCTCTGTTTCATTTTGCAGTGGGATTTATGCAGTCTCCGATATTATAAAATATATCATAAAAGAAGGGACAGCATAATCACTTTCCCGAATTATAACTCTTTTCGGGAAAAATAAAACCGATGAAATCGGCGAGATGGAGTAATTTATGAATATTCAAAAACCACTTAAAAGTGTGTCCGCAATAACCGCTTCGCTGCTTATTATTGCGGGAGCAACCGGTCTTTCAAAGGCTGAAACAACACTTGGCAAAACAGATGTCACTTTGCCCGAAACAGGAATTTCTTCCGGAGTATTAAATCCTGAAGGAAATAATGCTGATGCTGAAAAGGAAAGTGAATCCAACTGGTGGAAGGCGGAAATCACAGATTATGATTCAAGCTTATCATTGATTAGTTATGAACTTATCCCGGAAACTACTCAAATAACTACTTCGGTTACACCAACTGCTACTACTACGACTACTGTTGAAACAACGGCAGTAACATCTGAAACATTAGAAGATACCGAAAAAGCTTTGAATAATGATAACCAATTCCCTTCAGAAGTTCCTTATACAGCAGGTTCAGGTGAGGGAGCAACACCGTCACAGAAGCCTATTGAAATCGCAAACCCTGCTTCGGGAGAATTTGCATTTACTACTTATGGATGGGGTCACGGTGTAGGACTTAGTCAGAACGGTGCTGACGCTTATGCTACATACTCGGGCTGGTCTTATCAGGATATACTTTTCCACTACTATCAGGGTACATATCTTATGAACACAGGGACAACTGATGGCGAGATTGTATCTGTTGGAGGAGAGACAATGGACGTACTTGATGCCGTTGCAGGAATCGTATATCGTGAAGTCGGTCCAAATATGCACGAGGAAGCTATAAAGGCACAGGCTGTTGCGGTTTATACATATATAAAGTTTTACGGCAATGATAGTAATGACCTCAGATGCAAACCGAATCCGCCTCAGAACGTAATAGATATTTGCAAGTCAGTTCTTGGCGAGGCACTCTATTATGACGGCGATTTTGCACTTACAATGTTTTCTGCTTCAACTGGTGGAGATTCGGCTAACTGCTACGATGTATTCAGTCAGGACGTACCATATCTCAGAAGTGTTTACTGCGAGTATGATGCTATATGTGACCCTCATTATGCTACTGTTACATATATGACTGCATCACAAGTAAAAAGCGATATAGAGTCAACTTATGGAATAACACTTTCTGATAACCCTGAAACCTGGTTTGAGCCTTATGTTGGTGACAGCGGTTATATTTACAATGTAATTATAGACGGTCAAATCAATGTAAGAGGTAATGACCTCAGAGCTTGTCTTGGGCTTAAATCACCTAAATTCGATATTGCATATGCACAGTAATTCTCAAAAATAAGCTTTAAAGTTTGATAAACAATTTTTATAAATATGCCTCGGTGTGCGCACACTGGGGCATTTTTTATAATTCATAATTAAGAATGCATAATTATGAATTATATATATATTTCCAATATGTTTTTTGTAGATAATATATCAAAAAAATAGACATAAACTTTGTTTATTCGTCATTTTGGACTATTGAAATAGTCTTTTACTTGGGGTATAATGTTATTAGACGGAAATATATAACAGTACGTCTGAAGGAGTTTTTTTATGAATTTTTCACATATTTCCGTACTTCTCAATGAGAGTATCGACGGACTTAATATAAATTCTGATGGAATATACGTTGATTGTACTGCTGGCGGTGGTGGTCATTCATATCAGATTGCGAAAAGGCTTTCTGAAAACGGCAGGCTTATTGCTCTTGATCGTGACCCTGATGCTATTATTGCATCTTCTGAACGTCTTGCAGGGTTTAAAAATGCAGAAGTTATAAAATCAAATTTTTCAGAAATAAGAGATGTTCTGGATAACCTCGGAATAGACCGTGTGGATGGTATTCTTATGGATTTAGGTGTTTCATCTCATCAGCTTGACACTCAGAGCAGAGGATTTTCATATCACAATGATGCACCTCTTGATATGCGAATGAGTCAAGACGGTGTGAGTGCTTATGATATAGTAAATGAATATTCTGAAAAAGAACTTGCCAGAATTATTTTTGAATATGGTGAGGAGAAGTTTTCAAGAAAAATAGCAGAAAATATTGTCAGACAGCGTGAAATAAGTCCGGTTTCCACAACTCTTGAACTTGCGGAAATTGTCAAAAACAGTGTTCCTCAGAAGGTAAGACGTGAAAAAAATCCTTGTAAAAAGACTTTTCAGGCTATCAGAATTGCTGTTAACGGTGAACTTGAACATCTTTCGGAAGGTCTTGACAAGGCATTTTTCAGTCTCAAATCAGGCGGAAGACTTGCCATTATAACATTCCATTCACTTGAGGACAGGCTTGTGAAACAACGTTTTGCAGGCTGGTGCAGGGGTTGTACCTGTCCGCCGGATTTTCCTCAATGTATATGCGGAAATGTACCGGAAGGCAGGCTTGTTAACAGAAAGCCTCTTGAACCTTCCGAAAATGAACTCAGTAATAATATAAGAAGCAGAAGTGCTAAACTCAGAATTATTGAAAGGAGTTAAAAATGGCGAGAAAACGCCCTGTGGAAAAAAATAACAGTAAAAAAAGTTCAAAAAAATCTCCTGTAACTGAAAAAGTCAATCAGACTAATAATAATATCAGCAGTTCCGAAAAGGTAAATACTGGTGAATCGCCTGATATTGAAATGAGAAAAAATGAAAATATAGGTGGTTCTAAAATAGCCGTGTTTTTTTTGACTATTGTTGCTGTTCTTATATGCAGTACAGTTGTAATAACACTTGACAGAAGAAACAGGGTATATAGTGAAATTACATCGGCAAATTCTCAGCTTGCTACTCTTCAGGCTGAAAACGTAAGAATTCGTTCTGAACTTGATGCTAAGGTTTCACTCAAAAATGTTGAGGACTATGCTGAAAATGTTCTTGGTATGACCAAAATTGACAATTCCCAGATAGAGTATATAAAAATCCAGAACAGCGATGTTATAAGTGTTCCCGAAAAGGAAAAGAGTATATTCGCCAAAGTCGGAAATTTTATTGAAAAATGTGTGGAATATTTGAAAGGATAATTTATATATATTATAATAGTAGTATAAGCCAGCATTGACTTGTTTATATGCGATGTTCTGGGGTGGGATATCTTGGAAAAATCCCGCCTTATTCTTTTTTAAAAAGAGGTGTCTTATGTGAAGAAAATTAAAAGTAAAACTGAAAATCCCAAAAATGCAGAAAATATAAACAGACCAGTCAGAAAGGTTCAGAATCCGCCTACTCTTTCTATGCAGAGAAGAACTTCGCTTTTTATGACGATATTAATATCAATCATCTTTCTTGGAATAGCAGGCTGGATTTTTTATCTCTCTGTTGTTCAAAACAAGATGTATCAGTCAAAGGCGAATGATTACCATTTTGGAACTATCAATATTTCTGCTCACAGAGGTTCTATTTATGATGCCAACGGTGTGACTCTTGCAAGAAGTGCATCAGTATACAAAGTATTTCTCGATTCGAAACAATTTCGTAATGAGATAGAAGAACTTCAGGAAAGAATTGATGAGGAAAATGATGCCAAAAGAAAAGGTACATATGAAGCTCCGAAACCTCAGTTTGACAGTAAAGGCAATGAAATCCCTTTGATTCCTCTCCCGTCAACAGCAGAGGCATATAAACAGGAAACTATTACATTTCTTGCGGATAAGCTCGGAACATCAATTGATGATGTCCAGTCAGCTATGGAGGAAAATTCACAGTATTCAGTATTGCAGACACAGGTTGAAAAGCCGGTTGCAGATGCAGTTCTGGCACATTTCGATAAATATGATTTCACTTCACTTCACGTTGAAGAAGATACAAAACGCTATTATCCTCAGAATGAACTTGCAGCTCAAGTAATCGGATTTACTTCAGCAGATGGTAGTGGTGCATATGGTGTAGAGGCTTATTATGATGAATATCTTGCCGGAATAAATGGTAAAGTAATTTCCGCCAAGGATTCCAACGGAAAGGAAATGCCTTATAAATATTCAAAAACTTACTCCGCACAGAACGGAAATGATTTATATCTCACCATAGATACATCTTTACAGTATTATCTTGAAAAACATCTTCAGGAAATGATTGATGAATTTGAAGTACAGAACCGTGCCTGCGGTGTAATTATGAATGTAAATACAGGGGCAGTGCTTGCTATGGCTAGCTGTCCGAGTTTTGACCTTAATCATCCGTATAATATAGCTGACCAGAATGTTGCAAGTGAGATAGCTAAACTTACTGGAGATGCCAGAAAAAAACTTCTTGCAAATGAACGTGAGGCACAGTGGAAAAACAAGGCTCTTGCAGAAATAAATGAGTCTGGTTCAGTTTTCAAGATAATAACTGCTTCTGCCGGAATAGAAGAAAATCTTGTTGATACATACGGTGACTCATTTTACTGTAAAGGTCGTCGGGACGTAGGAGATAGAACAGGTCCGAACGGCATAGGCTGTCATAAGCTTGATGGACACGGCGAACAATCTTTTATAAAAGCTATAACGAATTCCTGCAACCCTGCGTTTATGGAGATAGGTGAAAGACTTGGTATTGATAAATTCTACTATTATTTAAAAGCTTTTGGACTTCTCGAAAAAACAGGTATTGACCTCCCTGGAGAAAGCATTAGTTACTCTAAAGAACTTGAAGAAATGACTGAAGTTGACCTTGCTGTAACAGCGTTCGGACAGTCCCTTGCTCCTACTCCTATGGAACTTGTAGTTGCTTGTGCGTCAGCGGTAAACGGCGGATATGTGCTTGAACCATATGTTGTAAGCAAGATTGTTGATGAATCTGGAAATGTTGTATTTGAAAATGAAAGAACAGTAAAACGTCAGGTTATTTCAGAAGATACTTCTGCAAAGATGTGTGATGTTCTTGAACAGGTAGTAAACGGAAATACAACAGGTAATGTAAGTATAAAAGGATACAGAATAGGCGGAAAATCCGGTACTGCACAGAAACTCGGTGTTACTGGTGAAAATGCTGAACAAAAATATGTATCATCATATATATGCTTTGCACCTGCTGATGACCCTGAAATAATACTTTATGTTATGGCTGATACTCCTAACAATGAAATTGATTATTATGGCAGTAAGGTTGCAGTTCCTACCGCAAGAAAAATTATGGAAGATGTTCTTAATGAAATGGGATATTATCCTGAATATGACGAATCAGAGTTCGGAACTCTTGATGAATCTGTACCGTTTGTAACAAATAAAAGTCTGGCAGATGCAAAGGCTACTATTGCGGGTGTAGGACTTAAATATGAAGTAATAGGCACTGGCGATACTGTTGTTGCACAGTCTCCTATAGTTGGAACTTCTGTTGCGTATACGGGAACAGTATTCCTTTATACTGACCCTGACCCTGATGCTAAGATGACAACTGTACCTGATGTTGTAGGAGTCTCTGTAAAGGATGCTGATGATGCTATGAATTACAGTTTTCTTAATTATGTCGCTACGGGTGCATCAGTAAAGGATGAAGGTGCAGTAGTAAAGAAACAGAATATACAGGCAGGTACAGAAGTACCAAAGGGTACAGTTGTAGAACTTGAATTTGAAGTATATGGAGCTGCGACTGAATAATTAAGAATTAAAAATGCATAATTAAGAATTAAAATTAAGAACAAATAATTATGCATTATGAATTATTATTTCTTGTGGAGGGATTTTTTTCTATGAAATTATATGAACTGCTTGAAGGAAATGCAGTTACTGTTCTTGATGATATTGAAATAATGGGAATCACTGACAATACAAAAAAGGTCAGAAAAGGATATATTTTTGTATGCATCAAGGGTGAAAATTTTGATGGTCATTCAATGGCAAAGGAAATGCTTGAAAAGGGTGCATCTGTTGTAATTACAGAGCATAGTTTAAATCTTGGAGAACGTGAAATCATCGTTGAAAATACAAGAGATTTTTATGGAATGATTTGTGCGAAATGGTTCGAACATCCCGAAAGAAAAATGAAATTCATAGGTGTGACTGGTACTAACGGAAAGACTACAATTACAAATGTAATAAAGAAAATTCTGACTGATAACGGTCATAAAGTAGGACTTATTGGTACTATTCAGAATGAAATAGGCGATGAGATAATACATACTGAAAATACAACGCCTTTTACATATGATCTTATGGAACTTTATGCAAAAATGGCAGATGCTGGCTGTGATTATGTAGTTATGGAAGTTTCATCTTTCGGACTCTATCAGAAAAGAATCGGTATCACTCATTTTTCTACTGCTCTTTTTACAAATCTTACCCAAGACCATCTCGACTACCATAAAACAATGGAAAATTACTATCAGGCTAAAAAGATGCTTTTTGATGTATGTGACAATGCGATTATAAATACTGATGATGAATATGGAAAACGTCTTTTTGATGAAATAGATAAATGTAAGAAATATTCATATGGGGAATCGGAAAACAGGGATTTTTCTTTAAAACTTGTCAGTATAAATGCTTCCGGTACTAATTTCATTCTTAAGAATTCCGGTGAAGAATATGATGTGAAAATGCTTATGACCGGTATGTTCAATGTTATGAATGTGACAGGTGCAATTGCGGTATGTCTTACTCAGGGAATAAGCATTGAAAAAAGCATTGAATCAGTAGTAAATTATGGCGGTGTTAAGGGAAGATGTGAAGTTATTCCGACAGGCAGGGATTTTTCTGTTATATGTGACTATGCACATACGCCTGATGCAATTGAAAATATACTGATTAATGTAAAAAAGTGTACAGAAAAAAGATTGATATGTCTTTTCGGATGTGGTGGTAACAGGGATTCTGCAAAGCGTCCCAAGATGGCGGAATCGGCTGAAAAGTATGCTGATTATCTTATAATTACTTCTGACAATCCAAGAAATGAAAAACCTGAAGATATTATTGATGATATTCTTAAAGGACTTAAAAATCAGAAGCCTTATGATATAGTTACTGACAGAAGAGAAGCTATATATCACGCTCTCAGGATTGCTGAAAAAGGTGATGTCATAGTTCTTGCCGGAAAAGGTCACGAAGATTATCAGGTTCTTCCAGATAATGTTCATATTCATTTTGATGAACGTGAAATTGTTGCCGAGGGACTTAAACTTATATAACTCCAGAAAATGAAAGGATTTTTTTAATGGAAAAATTAATGTTATCTGAAATTGCCGGAGTATTGGGCAAGGATATAGATTCAGATATGGAAATCTATGATGTATGTATTGATACCCGAACTTTAACCAAAGGCTGTCTGTTCATAGCTATAAAGGGTGATAATTTTGATGCTCATACATTTGTACCGCAAGCTGTTGAACAGGGTGCAGTTATGTGTCTCACAGAACGTGAGATAGAAGGCTGTCCGTGTATTGTTGTTGAGAGTTGCAGAGATGCTTTTATAAAAATTGCACACTACTACAGAATGAAATTTGACATAAATCTTGTAGGAGTTACAGGAAGTGTTGGCAAGACTACTACAAAAGAAATGATTTCTCTTGTTATGTCAAAAAAATACAATACACTTAAAACAAAAGGGAATCTCAATAATGCCATAGGTATGCCCAGAACTCTTCTGACTCTCAATAATGAACATCAATCAGCAGTAATAGAAATGGGAATGTCTGATTTCGGAGAAATAAGTCTTCTTTCAAAAACAGCAGTTCCGAATCTTGCTGTAATAACAAATATAGGATTTTCCCATATAGAGAAACTTAAATCTCAGGAAGGAATTCTTAGAGCCAAGCTTGAAATCCTTGACGGAATGACTGAAAATGCACCACTTATTGTAAATGCTGATGATAGTCTTCTTTTTGGTGTCAAGGATAAGCTTGAAAGAAAAGTATATACATTTGGTATAAATAATCCTCAGGCTGACTACAGGGCTGTTAATCTGAATGAACACGACGGTGTAACAGAATTTGATATATGCTATCAGGAAAAAACAGTACATATTGTTCTGACCGCAATAGGACATCATAATGTACTTAATGCTTTAACTGCATTTGCGATAGGAAGTATTTTGGGAATTGAAGATGATGTTATGACATCAGCTTTTACTGAATTTGTTCCTGACTCCCTAAGACAGAATATATCGGTAAAAAATGGTCAGACTGTTATTACAGACTGTTACAATGCAAGTCCAGACTCTATGAAAGCTTCTCTTACAGTTCTTTCAGGACTGAAGACCGAGGGAAGAAAAATAGCAGTTCTTGGTGATATGCTTGAACTTGGTGAGATGTCCGAAATGCTTCACAGAAAAGTCGGACAGATGGCAGTTTCTGCAAATCCCGATATGCTTTTCTGTTATGGAAAGGATTCTGCATATATCGCTGATGAGGCGGAAAAATCAGGTATAAAAGTATATTATTCAGATGATAAATATGCTGTGACAGATGCCCTGAATAATTTTGTGCAAGCAGGCGATGCTGTACTGTTCAAGGCCAGCAGGGGAATGAAGCTTGAAGAAATAATAAATAAAATTTATGGGGAGAAGTGACTATAATGCCTTACTGGATTAATATAATTGTATCATTATTATCATTTGCACTTGCAGGTCTTTTGGGAATATGGCTTGTACCATTTTTACACAGAATAAAATTCGGTCAGCCTATAAAAGTACAGGACGGACCTAAATGGCACGAGAAAAAACAAGGTACTCCTACTATGGGCGGATTTATGTTTATAATTTCAACTCTTGTATGTCTTGTTGCAGGATACTGTCTTTACCGCTGGAAATGTGGTATCAATATCACTGAAAAGGAAAATATAAACTCTGCACTTACAGTTCTTTCCTGTCTGATATTCAGTCTTTTGTTTGCATTGCTTGGTTTTATTGATGATTACATAAAAGTAGCAAAAAAAGATAATCACGGACTTACTCCGAAACAGAAAATGATTTTACAGTTCCTTTTCGGCGGGGCATTTCTCGGAGCTTTATATGCTTTTGGAGATACTTCAACCGTCATTGATTTAAGCTTCATATCTTTTGATATAGGACTGTTTTATTATCCTCTTATGGTTGTAGTTATAATATATCTTACAAATGCTGTAAATCTTACAGATGGTGTTGACGGACTCTGTGGTACTGTTACTTTTGTGTCAATGCTTGTATTCACTGTTGCCTGTTCGATATTCAAGTTCAGTGAACTTTCAATATTTACAATGGCTGTAGCAGGAGGTTGTCTGGGATTTCTTCTTTGGAATTTCAATCCGGCAAAATGTTTTATGGGTGATACGGGTTCAATGTTTCTTGGTGCATCAGTAACAGCAGTCGGGCTTGTACTTCATAAACATCTCCTTTTACTGCTTGTATCGCTCGTATATATACTTGAAGCTCTTTCAGTAGTAATTCAGGTATTGTATTTCAAGTATACTGCAAAAAAGCATCTCAAGGAAACAGGAGAAGCCGGCAAGGGTAAGCGTATATTCAAGATGACTCCTATACATCATCATTTTGAACTCAGCGGATACAGTGAATATAAAATAGTAATTACTTTTTCACTTTTCGGACTTGTTGCGGGAATACTTGGTATAATGTCAGTTTTATAGGAATGCATAATTAAAAATGCATAATTAAGAATGTATAATTATGAATTATGCATTATAAATTATGAATTATACCGGAAATGGAGGCAAAAATGGCACAGAATGCAGTGGCAAATAAAAAAAGAAAAAAAAGAAAATTCTTGAACGGGATAAAGGGTATTGGAAGGTTTTATCTTGGTAATGTAAGATATGGCGATACAAGTTTTCTTTTCTTCGTTTATGTAATGATTCTTCTTGGAACAGGTCTTGTAATGATGTCATCAGCGAGTTATGCGTGGGCATTTTCAAAAGAGGGTGACGGTCTTTTCTATGCAAAGGCACAAGCTAAAAATATTTTGTTAGGAATTGTGGTTATGATAATTTTTACTGGTTTTGATTATCATAATTTTAAGTTTATGAGATTCGGAAAAAGTAAAAAAACCTTTCCCACTGCCATATTTCTGTATTTACTGGGTATAGTGCTTCTTATTTCCACATTTTTCTTCGGAGTTGATGAGGGAGGTTCTATGGGTGCTAAAAGATGGCTTGTAATAGGTGGTTTCAACTTTCAGCCTTCGGAAGTAGCCAAGTTTACGCTCATAATATTTCTTGCATATATGATTGAACTTCATCACGATAAAATGTATAAGTTATTGAATGGCATAGGTATAAATATGATATTCATAGCTGTATATGCAGGACTTATAGTAATGGAACCCCATGTATCCGGTACTATTCTTGTCTGTATTATTGGTGTTTCAATGATTTTCTGTGGTGATTCAAATTTAAAGCAGATTATAGTAATTGCATCATTCGTTGCAGTGGTGGGAGGTATTGTTATTTACTCTCAGGCTCAGGACCCTGAAAGTTATCTTTCAGTAAGATTCAAGTCTTGGCTTCATCCTTTTGATGATGTATTAAATGATACGTGGCAGACTTCAAATTCGCTTATAGCAATAGGCTCAGGCGGACTTTTCGGTCTTGGATTCGGAAATTCAAGACAGAAATATCTTTATCTTCCGGAATCACAGAGTGACTTTGTATTTTCAATTGTATGTGAGGAACTCGGATTTGTCGGAGCATTTGCAATAATTCTTGTATTTGTACTTCTCATCATAGAGGGCTATTCAATTGCTTCAAGATGTCAGGATAA
>CAMWNQ010000020.1 GCA_947175655.1 uncultured Clostridia bacterium
AATTCTTTAATTTCGATATGTTCTTTATATTTTTTGTATTTTATTATTTATATGTTTCAATATTTGTAGCATCAGCTATAAATGATGAATTTTTTATTGTATTAATAAAACAGGGAGATATTCCCACCAATGTTATGCCAGCAATAATATTTACTATAATTTTTTTAATTTTCATATAAAAATCCTCCTTTATATTTTGTTATTTATTACTATAATATTATAATATCATATAATTATAAATATTTCAAGTTGATTTTTTTAAGGATATGTGATATAATATTTTTAATATTTATATTTTGTTAAGGAGTGAATTTATTGAAATTACTTGCTATTGACGGAAACAGTATTTTAAACCGTGCATTCTATGGAATAAGACCTCTATCAAATAAAAATGGGATTTTTACAAATGCTGTTTTTGGATTTATGAATATATATTTTAAGAATTTTAATGCTGTTAACCCTGATTGTGTTGCTGTTGCTTTTGATATGGATAAGCCTACTTTCAGACATCAGGCAGTTGCGACATATAAAGCTAACAGAAAGGGTATGCCTCCAGAACTTTTTCAGCAGATGCCTCTTATTAAAAAACTTCTTACTCTTATGGGAATAAAAATAGTTGAAATGGAAGGATTTGAGGCTGACGATATTCTCGGAACTCTTGCAAAATTTTTTTCTGAAAAAGGTCACGAATGTTTTGTACTTACCGGAGACCGTGACAGTCTCCAGCTCATTGATGATAATATTACTGTAAGACTTGCAACGAATAAAGATACTGTAATATATGATACCCAGAAATTTAATGAAGATTATGGATTTGAACCGGTAAATCTTATTGATTTAAAAGCTCTTATGGGAGATAGTTCAGATAATATAAAGGGAGTAGCCGGAATAGGTGAAAAAACAGCATCATCTCTTATTAAAGAACATAAAACTATTGAAAAATTATATGAAAATCTTGAATCTGCCCAACTTACAAAATCTGTAAAAGCAAAATTACAGAACGGAAAATCATCAGCTGAAGAAAGTAAATGGCTCGCAACAATAAAATGTGATGTTATAAGCAATATAAATCCTGAAGATTATAAAATCGGAAATATGAATGAAACTGAATTATATGACTTTCTGAATGAACTTGAAATGTACAAGCTTATTGAAAAACTGAATATTAAAGAATCTGAAGAGATTAAAGAAACTCCGAAGTATGAAGAAATTAATCCGGAAATTATAAATCCTGCTGTATCTGATGATTTGAAGAATATAAAGCACTGTACATATATTTTTGACGATAAAACCTTAAAAATTCGTTGTGAAAATAAAATATATATCACTGAAAATACTGATGATATTCTTGAATTTTTATCAGGCAATGCTGAAAAAATTACAATAGGGGCAAAATCTCACTACAAATATGCTTTCAGTCACGGAAAATTTCTTGAAAATCTTGTATGTGATATTGAGATATGTGGTTATCTTTTGAATACATCATCATCACAATATACTGTTGAAAGTCTTTGCAGAGAATACAATGTGCATTATTATGATGACGTTGATAATAATAATATTTCGGATTTACTTTCCTTGCAGAATTTATCTGAAAAGCTTTCCGAACTGATTGAAAAAGAAAATATGACTTTTCTTATGAAAAATGTAGAAAATCCACTTATAGAAGTGCTTGCATCAATGGAACATTATGGAATTAAAGTTGATGCTGAGGGAGTTAAAAAATTCGGACTGCATCTTGATGATTTGATTGAAGATACTAAAAAAATAATATATTCCGAAGCAGGTCACGAATTTAATATATTATCTCCGAAGCAGTTATCTTCTATATTATTTGATGAAATGGAACTCACTCCGGTTAAAAAGACCAAAAATGGTTATTCAACAAATGCTGATGTTCTTGAAGAGCTTAAAATTAAATATCCTGATAAGAAAATTATTTCAAGTATTTTGGAATACAGGCATTATTCAAAGCTTAAATCAACTTATGTTGATGGTCTTTTAAAAACTATATCTTCTGATAACCGCATTCATACTTGTTTTAAACAAACAGAAACACGTACAGGAAGAATCTCGTCTATAGAACCTAATATGCAGAATATTCCAGTACGTACGGAACTTGGCAGAAATATGAGAAAGTTTTTTGTTGCTGAATCGGGAAAAGTTCTTATTGATGCCGATTACAGTCAGATTGAACTTCGTGTAATGGCTCATCTCTGTGGAGATAAAAATATGACTGAAGCTTTTGTAAACGGCGAGGATATACACACTGCAACAGCCTCTCAGGTTTTTGATGTACTTCCGATAATGATTACTCCTGAAATGAGAAGTTCTGCAAAGGCTGTAAATTTTGGTATTATTTATGGCATCGGTGCTTTTTCTCTGGCAAAGGATATAAATGTATCACGTGATGAGGCAAAAAAATATATTGATGAGTATCTAAAAAAATATCCTAAAGTAAACGAATTTATGATTAAAACAGTTGATGATGCTGAAAAAACAGGTACAGTTTCAACTATGTTTGGAAGAAAGAGATATGTTCCTGAACTGAAATCATCAAATAAAATTTTGAAGTCTGCCGGAAAAAGAATTGCTATGAACACTCCTGTACAGGGTTCAGCAGCAGATTTGATTAAAATTGCTATGATAAATGTTTATAAAAGACTGAAAGCTGAAAATCTCAATGCTCATCTTATTCTTCAGGTTCACGATGAACTTATAGTTGAAGCTGATAAATCAGATATGAAAAGAGCATCTGAAATTCTCAAAGATGAGATGACAAATGCTTATAATCTTAGAGTTCCGCTTGTAGTTGATGTAAATAGGGGGAACAGCTGGTATGATGCTAAGGGCTGATAAAAACACTCCAGAGTATATTTTTAATGAACTGGAAAATCTTGAGAAATCCTGTATTTCTGATGGCTGGTCAGCCGAAAGTTTTAAATCAGAGGCTTTAAAGGATAATGGTATTGTTTTATATATTCAGGAAGACGATAAAAAAATATCAGCTTTTATTACTGCTTATACTGCTTTAGGTGAGGCAGATATTACAAATGTTGTTGTATCTCCTGAATACAGACGCAGAGGATATGCATTTTCCCTCATATCAGAGCTGGAAAAAATTATTCCTGAAGATACAGAAAATATTTTTCTTGAAGTCAGGGAATCAAATCAGAATGCTATAAATTTATATCTTAAATCAGGATTTGAAAAAATTTCAATAAGAAAGAGATTTTATTCAAATCCAATTGAAGATGCAGTCATAATGAAAAAAGAAAGGTAATATTTATTATGCTTATACTTGGTATTGAAAGTTCCTGTGATGAAACGGCTGTCAGTTTAGTAAAAGACGGACGTGAAATATTGTCATCAGTAGTTTCTACTCAGATTGAAGAACATAAAAAATATGGCGGAGTCGTTCCGGAAATCGCCTCACGCCGTCATTGTGAAAATATTCTTGGAGTTTTTGAGAAAGCCATTGAAGATTCCGGAAAAGCTTTCAGTGAAATTGATGCTGTAGCTGTAACATATTCTCCAGGACTTATTGGAGCTTTGCTTGTCGGAGTAAGTTTTGCAAAAGGTCTTGCAATGGCATCAGGAAAACCTCTTGTTCCTGTTCATCATATTTCTGGACATATTGCATCAAATTATCTTACTCATAAAAATCTTGAACCGCCTTATTTATGTCTTGTTGCAAGCGGTGGTCATAGTCATATTATAGAAGTGAAATCATATACTGAATTTAATGTAATCGGAAGAACTCGTGATGATGCTGCCGGTGAATGTTTTGATAAATGTGCGAGGGCTATGGGATTTCCGTATCCGGGGGGGATACATATTGATAATGCTTCTAAAAATGGTGATTTTAGTGTATATAAACTCCCATATCCGAAAGTTGCCGGAAGTGAATATGATTTCAGTTTTTCGGGACTTAAAACTTCTGTTATAAATCTTATACATAATTCCGAACAGAAAAAAATTCAAATAAACAAAAATAATCTTTCCGCAAGTGTACAGCATACCATATCTGAAATTCTTGTAGGCAAGGTTATGAAAGCGTCAGAAGATTTTGGGTATAAAAAGATTGCTCTTGCTGGTGGAGTTTCTGCAAATTCCGGAGTGCGTTCATTGTTTGAATCAGAATGCAGTAGAAGAGGATATGAATTTTATATGCCTGCATTAAATCTTTGCGGTGACAATGGTGCTATGATAGCAAGTCAGGGATATTATAATTATATTTCTGGTATTACTGCCGGAGAGTCTCTGAATGCTTATGCAACTATGCCGATTGATGATATAACATTCTAAATTGCTGAAAGGATTATTAAAATGGATAAATTTATAAAATGGTGTGTTGGGATTCTCCCGAAGCCTTTGCAGAATATATATTATAAATATGAAGAAAAATGGATGTATCTTATTTTTGGAGTTCTGACCACTGTTGTAAGTTTTGTGACTGCTGGAATAGCTAAAATTCTACTTGAAAAATCCGGTTTCGGAACAGATGCTGTAAGTAATATAAGTACTGCAATATCTTGGATTTGTGCTGTTACTTTTGCATACCTTACAAACCGTGTATGGGTATTTCAGTCTCAGGCACATAATGCCAAGGAAATTTTTAAAGAAGCATTGTCGTTCTATGGCGGAAGAGTTTCTACTTTATTTGTTGAAATGGGTATGATGTGGGTAGGATTTTCGTTTATTGGTATGAATTACTGGGTTGCGAAAATTATAACCAATGTTGTTGTGCTTATATTAAACTATATTATAAGTAAGATTTTTGTCTTTAAGAATAAGGGCGGGAAATAATTTCTATGCAATATATTAAAATAGGTAATGTAAATATCGAAAAATCTCTTGCACTTGCTCCTATGGCAGGAGTTGCTGACCGTGCATACAGAATAATGTGTAAAAAGTTTGGTTGTTCATATGTTGTAAGTGAAATGGTATCTGCAAAGGGATTATGTTATAATGATGCTAAAACCAAGGAGTTATGTACTGTAACTGATATTGAACGTCCTATGGCGATACAGCTTTTCGGCTCTGAACCGGAGTTTATGTCACGTGCTGTTGAGATTGTAAATGATTTTAAACCAGATATTATTGATATTAATATGGGTTGTCCTGTACCTAAGGTTGTAAATATTGGTTGTGGTTCAGCTTTGATGAAAGATATTAAAACGGCATTTGCTGTAGCTGAATCAGCTGTCAGGGTTTCAAAATCACCTGTTACTGTAAAATTCAGAAGCGGTTGGGATAATGATTCGATAAATGCGGTTGAATTTGCAAAAGCTGTGGAATCTGCCGGAGTTTCTGCAATTGCTGTTCACGGAAGAACCCGTGAACAGTTTTATAGTGGCAATGCAGACTGGAATATTATTTCTGAAGTTAAACAGAATGTATCGATTCCTGTTATAGGAAATGGTGATGTTGTTGATTTCAAGTCCTGTATGGATATGTATGATTCAACCGGTTGTGATTTGGTTATGACTGGCAGGGGAAGTTATGGAAATCCTTTTATATTTGATGAAATTCGTTACGGACTTAACAATAAAGAATATACTTATCCTGATGCTGAGAAAAAAATGAAGATAATGCTTGAACATATAAGACTTATTCTTGATTTGAGTGAAAAACCTGAAAATATAGCTATCCGTGAAGCAAGAAAAATTTCGGCTTGGTATATGAATGGCTGTTATGGTTCAGCAAAATTCAGGGCTAAATGTTATACTTTGGATTCTTTTGAACAGGCTGAAAAACTTGCTGAAGAATTTGTTGAGGTACAGAAAAGTCATATATCTTTTTAAAAAATACAGAATATATGAGAGCATATTTTTATATGCTCTTTTTTATTTTTCGTCTTCTTCAAGATTTTCAATTGCATATTTCAGGCATTGTGTAACAAGCTGGTTTAATGAAAGATTATTGGCAAATGCTATCTTTTCAAGTTCTGTTACAAATTCTTTCGGAAGCCTGAATGTCTTATTTACATACTCATCATAGCCTTTTTGAAGCTTAAACATACTTAACACCTCCTTATATATTAATTATCTCTCATATTTTGTGAAAATCATACAAGAAATTAAAAGTGTAATAATAATATTTTTGCATTATATTTATCTTGTAATTATCTTGTAAATATGTTATAATACTAACTATGATATAATACTGATATTAAAATCAGAAGGGGGTGTTGATAAGTGTCTGAAATAAATAATAATTTACCTTCATCAGGAGGAGGACAGGGCGGTTCAGGTTTAAGCATAGCTTCAATGATTTTGGGTATATTGGCAACTGTTTTATCCTGTTGCTATTATTATGTATCATTTCCGTGTGCTATAATAGGCTTGATTTTAGGTGCAGTTGCAATCAAAAAAACAACAGCGGAAAAGGTATGGCTATTGCAGGAGTTGTTTTAAGCATCGTTTCTATTGTACTTGCAATTATTACTATTGTAACAGCAGGGGCATTGCTGACGAGTCTTGGTTTGATGGGCAGTTAATTTCATTATGTCGTTACATAGAAAGTATTCTAAGATAAAAATAACAGTCAGCATTTTTATACCTTTGATTATAATTGCAGTTTTTTTGTGCAGACAGTTTTTTATTAATATTTCCCGTAAATTTCCGAAATGTCCGTTTTACGAATGGACAGGCTTTTATTGTCCGGCGTGTGGAAATACAAGAAGTGTTTTATGTCTGTTGAAATGGGATATTATTGGTTCGCTAAGAAATAACATAACTCCTTTATTGCTTGCTATTATATTATTTTTTCTCTATATTGAGTTTGTTCTGAATATTTTTGAAAAGAAAATAAATATACTGCCTAAAAACAGTGTGTTTTGGTTTGTACTTATTGGAACGGTGCTTTTTTATTATTTATTAAGAAATTTTGCTGACTGTATGGCACCAATATAACAGATACAAAAGTATTATATCTGAAAAAATAACGGGCGGATTTTTTTCGCCCGTTTTTTTATGATATTATTGTTTTATCAAGATTTCCGTCTGATGTTATAACAGGAATTTCTGCCTGATTGTTTTTTAAAAGCGAACTTAGAACAGTTATAATATCATTTTCAGGAATTCTTTTTTGTTTTACAGCAGTTCTCAGAATATCTGCAAGAGTATCAGAATCTGAATTTTCTATAATATTTCCGGAGTTTTCTCCTCCGTAAACTATCAGGCAGGAGGGTGATACTTTCCATTCTTCAAGAATATATTTTAAAGTTTCAGTATAATTGCAGTCTCCAAGTATTATTACTTCTGTATGACCTGTAAAGATAGATTTTCCGCTCAGTATTTCAGAATTTTTCAATATACTTTCAAAGTCACAGTTTTCTGTTTTTGCAGGTGATAAATCTTCATTGTAAAAATTCATAAATACGGTTTTTATATCATCTCCTGAAACTGATATATTTCTTAAATATGCTTTCTGGTGTACTTCCTGATAAGTGCAACCGCATAGCATCAGAAATGCTGAAAAAATTACAGGCAGGATAAATAATTTTTTTTTATTTATATTCATAATTATTTTTTTCCTTTCTCTGATAATCTTGATAATGATATTATTACTGTAAAAACTGATGGTATTAGAAATATTATTGCATAAATTATGCTATAGACATTTGTATTTCCTAGAATTATTGCAAGTATAAGCATCAATGTTATTATGATTGTACTTTTATAATGCTTGAATTTTGGAAAAATAGTTTCAATAATCTGTGATGATATGACAGTCTGTACAGAAATTCCCATAACTGCAAGAAGTACAAGAACTATTATAAATAATGCATCTATTCTCTGCGAGTTGAATGGCTGACAGAGTTCGGCAGCTCTTATGACTGGAAATTCAGTTATTTCCATTATGCCTCCTGTAACCATAAGTGTAAGAAGTATTGCTATGGTATAAAATGCTGTTTTAAATATAAAATAAAATATTGTGGTTTTTATTCTGTTTGATTTCAGCTGACTCATTAAATAGGGAAGTATACAAAAACTTCCGCTTATAGCTAGTCCAGATGTTATCTGTGAAAATATATCATTGTTGTTTTTTATGAATAGATTTTCTTTTTCAAGAGATTTGAAGCTTCCAAAAATTATTACTATTATACAAAGTATACCAAATCCGGCTATTATTACAGAAGCTCTTGATACAGCTTTTATTCCTGGAGATGAAGCATAAAGACATACAACCGCAATCAATGCAGAAATTATCAGATTGCTTGAAATAAATGGTATTTCTGGCAAAGGTATATATATTGCTTTTGAAATATTCCATACACGCATAAATAACAATGCTCCCCATAGTACAGCAGAAACAAGATAGATAAAAAGCATAAATTTATTGTTTATTGGTATATCTCTTTTTACAAAAAATAATGATATTACAAATTGTATGGCAACGGCTGTTATAAAGCATATAAGTGTAGTTAAAGAAATTTTATCTGAATAACATATTAATGCGAATGCATCAGAGGCAAGAAGTAATGAGGCATATTGTCCAAAAGATATTTTGTTCATCATTCCTGTAATTCCTCCACTGTAAAGTTACCGTCCTGCATCTTTCTGAAACTCTGACGGAATGTCGTATCTCTCATTGATTTCATATTAAATGGTGATATTGGTGCTGTAAATGGAAATCCATAGTCTTCTGTTGCACATATGTTAAATAAAACTGCACTGCCTAAAAGACTTATTCCAAAAAGTCCAAGTATTCCTCCAGATATGAGAAAAAGTAGTCTTAGTATAGTGACACTCTGATTAAGTTCAGGAACTACAAATCCACTTGTTACTGATAATGCAATTATTGTAAGCATCGGAGTGCTTACAAGTCCTGATGTTACCGCTGCATCTCCTATTATAAGACCTCCGACTATGCTCACAGCTCCGCCTACTGCTTTTGGCAGTCTTAAACCTGCCTCACGGATAATTTCATACATTATAAGAACTCCCAGCCCTTCCGCAAGCAGTGAAATGGGAGCTTCTTTTTCAGCATCTGCTAGAATCATAAGGAGTGTACTGTTAAGCAATTCAGGATGGTGCAGAGCAATTGAAACATAGAGTGCAGGAAGAAGTATTGCTATAAAAAAGGCAATATATTTTATCCATCGTATAAAAAATGCATAATATGGCTTAAAGGCGTAATCGTCGAGAGTCTGAAAGCTTTCTGTAAAAAATTTAGGTATAACTATTGCAAAAGGAACACCATCAATAAGAAGTCCGACTCTTCCTTCTATGAGTTTGGAACATAAAACGTCAGGGCGTTCTGTTGTTCCGGTGGAACTGAAAATCTCAAAGCTTTCACTTTCGAGAAATGGTCTTACATATCCTGTTGACAAAATACTTTCGAGATTCATTTTATCGAGGTCCTTTTTTATTTTTTTAAGAAGATTTTCTGGTACTCTGTCTTGCATATAACAAAGACACATATCAGTTTGACTTTTTTCGCCTTTTACAAATAATTCCATTTTTAATGCAGGATGTTTGAGTCTTCGCCTTAAAAGTGACATATTTGTTCTTACAATTTCAACAAATCCCTCGTGCGAACCCATTATATTAGCTTCTCCTGACGGTTCGCTTATTCCTCTTACGGCATAACCTTGAACTCCAAATGCTAATGCACAGTCCATTCCCTCAGCTATTAATACTGCAAATCCTGAATTTAATGTTCTGAAAAGGTCACCATAATTTTTTACTTTAATACGGTCTATTGATAAAAGCATATTGTTCTGGATATGATTAAATAGACATTTTCCGTTTTTTTCAGGAAGAGTAATAGCTGTAATAGGATTTAATATAAGCTGAGTGATTGTTGCTGTTGAAAGCATTCCCTCACAGCACAAAAGAACACAGTTTACACCTCCTGTTACGAATTCATTTACAAGCAAATCAGATGAACCTCCTGATATGCTTTTTATTTTTTGCAGATTTTTTTGCAGTGACGGGATAATTGAATCAAAATAATAATTTTCAGTTTTCATAATTTTAACACCTCTTTTTTATTATGTACTGTGACTTACAAAATAATACATAATATATCTGATAAAAATAAAATGACTGCAGAATTATTATAGTATTATTTTTAGTGATAATAATAGTAGAAAATATTATTTTCGAATGTTATAATATCACTGGAATTTTAAAAAAAGGCGGGATTTTTATGACAAAAGATATGACAAGCGGAAATTCTCTTAAGCTTATTATTTCATTTGCTATTCCTATGATTATCGGAAATCTTCTTCAACAGTTATATAATATGGTTGATGCTATTATTGTCGGAAAATGCATTGATTTAAATGCTCTTGCTGCTGTAGGTGCAACAGGTTCAATATGTTTTCTTATAATAGGATTTGCTCTTGGAGTATGCAGTGGTTTCTGTATTCTTGTATCTCAGGAATATGGAGCAAATGATTATAAAAAAATGAGAAGATATATTATAAATTCTTGTTATCTTTGTTTTATTATTGCTGTAATACTTACTGTTCTTACTCTTGTTTTAACACGTCCGTTACTGGAACTTATGAAAACTCCTGATGACATTATAGAACAGGCTGATGATTATTTATCTATGATTTTTGCAGGCATATCAGTAACAATTTTTTATAATCTTTTAGCATCAGTTCTCCGTGCATTAGGTGACAGCCGTTCACCTCTGATATTCCTTGGAATAGCATCAGTAATAAATATCGTTCTTGACTATGTTTTTATACAGTTCTGCAATATGGGAGTAGCAGGTGCAGGTCTTGCGACTCTTATAGCACAGGGAATATCTACTGTTTTATGTTTCATATATATGAGAAAAAAATTTGATATTCTTGCTTTTGAAAAAGATGAGATTGCTTTTAATGGCAGATTGTCTATAAAACTTATGTCAATAGGCGTTCCGATGGCTTTACAGTATTCAATCACTGCCATAGGTTCTGTAACTCTTCAGACAGCGATAAACAATCTTGGTACAGTTTATGTTGCATCTGTAACGGCAGCACAGAAAATACAAATGATAGCACAAGGACCTATGGACTCTCTTGGAGCTGCTATGGCTACTTACTGCGGACAAAATAAAGGTGCAAGAAAATATGACAGAATTATACAGGGACTTAAACAAAGTATGATTGTTTCTGTTCTGTATAGCATCATTTCCTGTATCATACTTGTACTTTTCGGCGGATATATTTCACTTCTCTTTATTGATAAAAGTGATATTGAAGTCATAAGATATGCTATGGATTATCTTAAAATAAATTCAATAATGTTCCCACTTTTAGGAGTATTGTTTATTATAAGAAATTCGCTTCAGGGTCTTGGATATAGTTTGCTTCCTATGATGGCAGGATTCACTGAACTTATTGCAAGAGTTGGAATTGCTGTAATTTTTGTCAAATCTTATGGATATATATCAATATGTCTTGCAAGTCCTGTTGCTTGGCTTATGGCGGATATTTTCCTTATAATAATAGCTTTATGTAAATTCCCAGCTCTTAAAAAACAGCTTTCAAATTAATTATCATCAATTGCAATATAAAAATACAGACAGCATTAATTTAAAATTAGGCTGTCCGTTTTTTTACATAAATTTTCTGTTTGTTTCACAAAATGGTCTTGATTATTTTAAATTATTATGTTATTATGTAAGATATGAATTTCATTTTCTAAGAAAGGTTATTTTATGGATATTGGTAAGTTAGTCGCAATTATATTACTGCTGATAGGTTCAGCACTTTTTTCAAGCACTGAAACAGCTTTTTCGGGAGTAAATAAAATAAGACTTAAAAATTATGTTGCTCAGGGCAATAAAAAGGCAGAAAAAGCTCTGAAAATAGCTAATGCCTATGATGATGCTCTTACTGCTGTTCTTATTGGAAATAATATTGTCAATATAGCTATGGCATCTCTTTCAACTGTGTTTTTTACTGAAATGTTCGGTGATAAAGGAGTTGGAATTTCTACTGCTGTAAGTACAATTATAGTTCTTATTTTCGGCGAGATAATTCCAAAATCTTATGCTAAAGAAAATGCTGAAAAATTAGCTCTTATATTTGCACCACCTTTATCAGCATTGATATTTATACTTAAACCGTTTGTAATAATTTTTAATAAGATTTCAAGTCTTCTGAAAAGCAATAAGGTTGAACCAAGTGTTACAGAAGATGAGCTTAAATGTATAATTGAAGAAATTGAAGAACAAGGAGTTCTTGAAGAACAGGAAAGTGACCTTGTAAAAAGTGCTCTTGAATTTGATGAAATTACTGTAAATGAAATTCTTATACCAAGGGTTCAGGTTATTGGAGTTGAAAAAAATGAATCCATTGAGAAAATAAAAGAAAAATTCTTATCTGAAATGTATTCTAGATTTCCTGTTTATGATAAATCTCTTGACAATATAATCGGAATAATTACAAATAAAAACTTTTTTAAAATGCTTGATGAAGGAAAGTCAAATATATCTGACATTATTCAGAATGTCTCACATATTTCTGATTTGAAGCTTATAAGTGAAGCTCTTAAGGAAATGCAACATAATAAAACACATCTTGCAGTTGTAATGGATCAGTATGGAGGTACTAAGGGCATTATTACTATGGAAGATATTATTGAAGAGCTTGTCGGTGAAATTTATGATGAAAATGATGAAATTTCTCAGGATATTGTAAAAACAGGTGATAATACTTATGAAGTTTCTGGTTATTTTAGTATAAACGATATGCTTGATTTTTTGAACCTTCCTGATGATACGATAGAAAGTGATTATACATCAGTCGGTGGGTGGGTTACAGAAATCCTTGAACATATTCCCGATAAAAATGAGACGGCAGAAAGTGGTATTTTTAAAATTACTGTCCTTGAAGTTAATGACCAGACAGTTAAAAAAGTAAAGATAAATATTAACTGACATTTTTGTTTAGAATTCACAAAAAATTAAAGTAATTTTTGTGAGATTTATTTTTCAAATACAATTGAAAAATAAATTATTTTATGATATAATAAAAATATAATCAATGAAGAATAGGTTACATAAGGCTTTGATAGTTTTTGTATTTGTCAAGTTAAAATTCCAAACTTATTCATTTTATCTTAATATTTTTTCTCCAAATGTTATGGCTGTTTTTTATTTATTGGTGAATTTGCCAAAAAAACAGTTTCGTATTTATCTAAATTAACAAAAAAATTGAAAAACTATTTACTTTTTTTACGGCTTATTATATAATAATGTTGCAAACGTGAAATTAGTGAATTTGTTAATTTACATTCATATTTGCAGAAAAAATATAATTTTTTTTGTAAAGGAGATGATATTCATGAAGTTTAGAAAGTTTGTTTCCGGAATAGCTTCTGCTCTTGTTGTCTCTGCTTCTGTTGCTTCAGTTTTGTCTGTAAGTGCTGCTGATAATACAGTTAAAATTTCTGCTAGCAAAACTAATGCCAATCCTGGCTCAGAGTTTACTATTGATGTTTCTCTTGCAGATATACCTAAAACCGGTATTCAGGGTATGGATTTTGCAGTTACATATGATAGTTCTCTTGTTTCCATTCAAAAAGTTGAAGCTGGCCCTTTAACTAAAACAGGTGCTAGTGATAGTATAGATGGACTTCCTGCTTTCGGAGGCAGTATTTCAAAAGAAAAAAGTGCTGTTCTTGCTTGTTTTGCTGTTGAATCAAGCAGTGACCATAAATATTATATGCAGAATGAAGGCGTTATGTTTACAATAACTGGCAAAGTCCTTGAAGATGCAAAAAATGGTTCTGTTGCAGATTTTAATATAATTGCAACACCTAGAAAAGCAAATGACAAAACTGATGTTGACAATGGTCAGATTTGGGTAGGCTATGATGCAAATCCTGGCGATATTGTTTCAAATTTTATTTTATATAATACTGAAATTGTTAACGGCTCTGTAACAGTCGGCGGTGGTTCTGCTTCTGCACTTAAAGGCGATGTTAATGTTGATGGTTCGATTGATGTTGCCGACGTTGTTGCTATTGCCTCATATGTTGGAAATGCAGAAGGTAATCCGCTTGGACAACAAAGTATAATTAATGGAGATGTTCATAATTCCGGAGACGGATTGACTGCTAATGATGCTTTACTTCTCCAACAATATCTTGCAAAGATTGTAACAAAATTATAATCTTTAATTTATTTTTACAAGGTTTGTCCCTTTCAGCAGTTTGCTTTAAGGATAAATAAATTTACTTAACTTAAGTTATTAATAGGCAGAAAGCCTAAAGAAAGGAATTAAAATTGATATGAAAAAATTTGTCTCAACTCTTACATCACTCTGCATGAGCGTTTCACTCACAGCAGGTACACTCGCTGCATTCAGCACTTCTGCAGCTGTTTCTGATGTTCCCGTTTCAAAAACTTTGAAGATGCTTGCTGATGGAAAGGCATCCGCTACTATCTCTGCTGATGAAATCGCAAAGGGTGACGTAAAACTCGAAATCGGTGTTTACCTTGACGAATCTGAAGCTACAACAGGTACTATTACTGCAAGAATCGGTACTTCTGATAAGGATGCAGTAGCTGTTACAGCTATCAACGATATTTTCAAAGAAACTGTTCCAGAGTACAGCTATACTTTTAAGGGTGGCGCTAATGACGGAGCTACTGTTACTACAACTTCAAGACTTGCTTTCTATGGTGCATATGATGCTGATTTTGAAGAACTTTCAAATTATGGTGAAATTCTTAATAAGAACGTATTCACTGACAAGGGCGAAGGTAACTTCATTTATTCTGTTGGTGCAAATACTCCAACTTGGCTTGGTGCTAAATCTGATGAATTCCCAGTTACTACATTTGAAGTAACAGTTAAGAAGGGTGCTGCTGCTGGCGAATATAAGGTTGACTTTATGAATAATCAGGAAGATACAGGTGTTGCTGGTCAGTATCGTTCATCAACACAGATTGGTTTTGCTGATGTTACAATTACAACTCCTCTTGACAACCTCCTCGTAGGTGGTCTTGGTGAAGAAGGCTTCACAATCGTAGTTGAAGGCGACACACCAAAAACTACAGCAGCTACAACAGCA
>CAMWNQ010000021.1 GCA_947175655.1 uncultured Clostridia bacterium
TTCATAAGTTAATACGACTACAGATATAATTTTACTTCAAATTTTTTTGAAAATATTTTATATAATAAAAATCACTTATAATATTGACAAAATAATTCTATTGGTTTATAATTCTCTTTGTGTGTTATATTATTATATATTTAATGGAGATGAAGAATGAAAATTGTAATAGTAGGCTGTGGAAAAGTCGGAAGTTCTCTTGCTGAAAATTTAAGCTGTGATAAACAATATGATGTAACTATAATAGATTTAAGGGAAAGTATTACCAGAAGTCTTGAAAATTATTATGATGTTATTGCTATAACAGGAAACTGTCTTTCAGTTGATGTTCTTGATGAAGCAAATATGAGTGATACGACTATTTTTATTGCTACGACTGATTCAGATGAAGTAAATATATTATCCTGTCTTATTGCAAGAAAAAAGGGTGCAAAGCATTGTGTATCACGAGTTAGAAGTACCGACTATTCAAAACAGCTTGTATTTATGCGTGAAGATTTGGGAATAAGTATGATGGTAAATCCTGACCTTACCGCTGCAAGTGACATTTCAAGGATACTTCGTTATCCCAGAGCAATAAAGATAGAATCTTTCTCCAGAGGCAGGGTTGACCTTATAGAACTCAGAATAACTGAAGATAATATATTGGCAAACCGTACTCTTATAGAATTATCTAAAAAACTTAAAATAGATATATTAATATGTGCAGTCCAGAGGGGTGATGATGTATTCATACCAAACGGTAATACTATGATTCTCCCTGATGACAGAATTCATCTTACGGCATCTCATACTGAAATAGTCAAGTTTTTCAGGGCAATAAGTGATGTATACAGAAGCAAAAGTATAAAATCCGTACTTATAATAGGTGGTGGACGTGTTGCATACCATCTTGCACTTCAGCTTGTCAGACAAGGAACAAACAGAATCAAGATTATTGAAGTAAATGAAGAACGATGCAAAGTATTGAGTGAAAAACTCAAAAAAGTTGAAATATCCTGCGGTGACGGTACAGACCAACGCATTCTTGAAGAAGAGGGAATTGATTCTTTTGATGCTTTTCTTGCTCTTACTGGAATTGATGAAGAAAATATTATATTATCTCTTTATGCAAAGAAAAGAGGCATAAAAAAAGTAATAACAAAGATAAACCGATTAAGTCTTCTGGATATTGCTGAAAGTTTCGGACTTGAAAGTATTGTATCACCTAAAGCTATTACAGTAAATACTATACTTCAATATGTTCGTGCCAGAAAGAATTCCAACGGCAGTGGAATTATTACTCTTTACAGACTTTTAAGTGAACGTCTTGAAGCTCTTGAATTTGTAATCAAAAAAAATGAATCTTATGTCGGAGTGCCTCTTAAAGATTTGAAATTTCGCAATAATATAATTATTGCAAGTATACTCAGGGGCAATCAGCATATAGTTCCCAAGGGTGATGACTTTCTTATGATAAATGACAGTGTGGTTGTTATTACTGCACATAAGGGAATGAATGATATAAATGAAATTTTCGGATAGAATTAAATACCTGAATATGAATTTCAGAATGATTTTTTTTATAATAGGACAGATAATGAAAATAGAAGGTTTTGCTATGATTTGTCCTATGATTGTAGGCTTTATTTATGGTGAATATGATGTGATATATTCTTTTGGAGTGCCAATAGTAATACTTTTGCTTATGGGATTTATTCTTACTTTCAAAAGACCTAAAAATAATTCCATATATGCAAAAGAAGGATTTGTAAGTGTTGCACTTGCGTGGATTGTAATGTCGGCAATAGGAGGACTTCCTTTTCTCATATCGGGAGATATACCGTCTGTGGCGGACTGCTTTTTTGAAACTGTTTCAGGATTTACAACTACTGGTGCTACTATACTTACAGATATTGATGGTATGTCAAAATCCTGTCATTTCTGGAGGGCTTTGACTCACTGGATTGGTGGTATGGGTATACTTGTATTTGCACTTGCCATACTTTCAAATAATGATACAAGAACAATGCATATTATGCGTGCTGAATGTGCAGGGCCTAAAGTGGGAAGAATAGTTTCAAAGTCAAAATCAACTGCAAGAATATTATATTTGATTTATATAATACTCACTTTTATTGAAATTATATTGTTGATGCTTGGCGGTATGCCTCTTTTTGACAGTATTATAAATTCATTTTCTACGGCTGGTACAGGAGGATTTTCAATACACGGAACAAGTATTGCGTATTATAACAGCAGTTATATAGAAATTGTTATAAGCATATTTATGATATTGTTCGGAATCAATTTCAGCCTGTATTATCTTATTATTACAAAAAAAGTATTGCAAGTACTGAAAGATGAAGAATTGAGGACTTATATTGCGATAATATTTGTTTCAACAATACTTATAGCTATTAATATATATGATACTTGTCAGAATGCCGGAAAAGCTTTTATAGATGCATTATTTCAGGTCTCCGCAACAATTACTTCAACGGGATTTGCTACTGCTGATTTTACTGAATGGCCAGTATTTTCACAGACTGTAATACTGATGCTTATGTTTGTAGGAGCTTGTGCAGGTTCTACAGGAGGCGGTCTTAAAGTAAGCAGAGTTATAATTTTATTCAAAACCGGACTTAAAGAAATAAAATATGTATTGAATCCCCGTTCTGTTCAGACTGTCAAGCTTAACGGAAAGGCTCTTGAAAATGAAATTGTAAGGGGAGTAAGTTCATACATTGTTATATTTTTTTTCATTTTTTTTGCATCGTGGCTTATGCTTTCGGCTGATAAATTTGATGTTGCAGAAACATTTTCTGCCGTTACCGCCTGTATGAACAATATAGGTCCGGGGCTTGGAAGACTTGGCCCTTCAGGAAGTTTTTCAGGTTTTTCAGATGCTTCAAAGTACATTTTGAGCTTTGATATGCTTATCGGAAGGCTTGAAATCTATCCTGTTCTTATGATTTTTTCATTATTTAAGAAGTAACTAGAAAAATAATTCGGAATTTTTTAAAAAATTTCCCGAAACTACTTGACAAATCATTATTTATAGTATAGAATAGTTAAGTGTACTGGATTTTTTTAGTACGCTTAAATTTTAAAGAAGGAGGATGAATAATGCCTACATTTAACCAGTTGGTACGTAAAGGAAGAAAGGTTCAGGAGGACAAGTCTACAGCTCCAGCTCTCCAGAAGGGTTACAATGCTAAGAAGAAAGTTCAGACTGACCACAGCTCACCTCAGAAAAGAGGCGTTTGCACTGCTGTAAGAACTGCTACTCCTAAGAAGCCAAACTCAGCTATGAGAAAGATTGCCAGAGTTAAGCTTACTAATGGATACGAAGTTACTTCATATATTCCTGGTATAGGTCACAACCTTCAGGAACACAGCGTTGTTCTCATCAGAGGCGGACGTGTTAAGGATCTCCCTGGTGTGCGTTACCACATCATCAGAGGTACTCTTGATGCTCAGGGCGTTGCTAACAGACTTCAGGCTCGTTCTAAATACGGTGCAAAGAGACCTAAGGCAGGAAAGTAATTTTAATTTCATTTTTTACTGCTGAATTTCATTTTTATAGGCTACAGCTACCACAGAATTATATGTGGAGATTTATATATATTTAAATCCTCTGCATTCTGACGGGTTGGACAGGTGAAGTTTTACCGTTTTATTTTATATGAATACGGAAGTAATCTGTCCGGTACGAGTACCTATGATTTCATCAATCTATGTGAAGGAGGGAAGCGAAATGCCAAGAAGAGGTAATATCGCAAAGCGTGATGTATTGCAGGACCCTGTTTATAATTCAAAGCTCGTTACAAGACTTATCAACAATATAATGCTTGACGGCAAAAAGGGTGTTGCTCAGAAGATTGTTTACGGTGCTTTTGACATCGTAGCTGAAAAGACAGGCAAAGATGCTCTTGAAGCTTTTGAAGAAGCTATGGAGAATATTATGCCTGTACTCGAAGTTAAAGCTCGCCGTTTAGGTGGTGCAACTTATCAGGTTCCTATGGAGGTTAGACCAGAAAGACGTCAGACTCTCGGTCTCAGATGGATTACTAAATACTCCAGAGAAAGAAACGAAAAAACTATGAAGGAAAGACTTGCCGGAGAAATCCTCGACGCACTTAATGGCACAGGCGGTGCTTGCAAAAAGCGTGATGATACTCACAAGATGGCAGAAGCAAACAAGGCGTTTGCTCACTACCGCTGGTAGTCAAAGTCTTGTCTTCTGCTGTAAAGGAGGATTATTATGGCAAGAGACTGTTCTCTTGAAAATACAAGAAATATTGGTATTATGGCTCATATCGATGCCGGTAAAACCACTACAACTGAGCGTATCCTTTTTTATACAGGTGTAAACCATAAAATCGGTGAAACTCACGACGGTTCCGCTACTATGGACTGGATGGCACAGGAACAGGAAAGAGGTATTACAATTACTTCTGCTGCTACTACTGCTTACTGGAAAAATCACAGACTTAACATCATTGATACTCCAGGACACGTTGACTTTACTGTTGAAGTTGAACGTTCACTCCGTGTACTCGATGGCTCTGTAACAGTTTTCTGTGCTAAGGGCGGTGTTGAACCACAGTCAGAAACAGTCTGGAGACAGGCTGATACCTATAAAGTTCCTAGAATGGCTTATGTAAATAAGATGGACATTATGGGTGCTAACTTCTACCGTGTTGTAGAAATGATGAAGGACAGACTTAAATGTAATGCTGTTCCGATTCAGCTTCCAATCGGTGCGGAAGAAGACTTCAAAGGTATTATTGACCTTGTTGAAATGAAGGCTTATGTTTATTATGATGACCTCGGAAAGGATATCCGTGTTGAAGAAATTCCGGAAGATATGAAAGAAAAGGCTCAGGAATATCACGAGGCTATGGTTGAACACGTTGCTGAACAGGACGAAGCTCTTATGGAAAAATACTTTGAAGAAGGTACTCTTTCCATTGAAGAAATCAAGGACTGTATCAGAAAGGCTACTATTGCAAACCATATGGTACCTGTTACTTGCGGTACTTCATATAAAAACAAGGGCGTTCAGAAACTTCTTGATGCAATTATTGATTATATGCCTTCACCACTCGATATCCCTGCTATCAAGGGTATAAATCCTGATACCGGTGAAGACACTGAAAGACCTGCATCAGATACTGAACCATTCTCAGCTCTCGCATTCAAAATCGCTACTGACCCGTTCGTTGGTAAGCTCTGCTTTTTCAGAGTTTATTCAGGTAGCGTAAATCAGGGCGACAGCGTTCTCAATGCTACAAAGGACAACAGAGAGAGATTTGGACGTATAGTTCAGATGCACTCAAATCAGCGTAAGGAAATCACTACTGTTTATGCAGGAGACATCGCTGCTGCTGTTGGTCTTAAAAATACAACTACAGGTGATACTCTCTGTGATGAAAAGCACCCTGTAATTCTCGAATCTATGGAATTCCCAGAACCAGTTATCCAGCTCGCTATTGAGCCTAAGACTAAAGCTGGTCAGGAAAAAATGGGTATTGCTCTCGGCAAGCTTGCTGAAGAAGACCCAACTTTCAAGACATGGACAGATGAAGAAACAGGTCAGACTATTATCGCAGGTATGGGTGAACTTCACCTCGACATTATCGTTGACCGTCTTCTCCGCGAATTCAAGGTAGAAGCTAACGTTGGTGCTCCTCAGGTTTCATATAAGGAAACTATCAAGGGAAGTGCTGATGTTGACCATAAATATGCAAGACAGTCAGGCGGTAAAGGTCAGTACGGACATGTTAAAATCCGTCTTATTCCTAACGAATCAGGCAAGGGCTATGAATTCAGAAATCAGATTGTCGGCGGTGCTATTCCTAAGGAATACATTCCTGCTGTTGACAAGGGTATTCAGGGTGCTATGAAGTCCGGTATACTTGCTGGTTATGAAGTTGTTGACTTTATTGTTGAACTTTATGACGGTTCATATCACGAAGTTGACTCTTCTGAAATGGCATTCCAGATTGCTGGTTCTATGGCTTTCAAGGAAGCTATGAGAAAGGCTAACCCTGTTCTTATGGAACCTATTATGAAAGTTTCCGTTATCGTTCCTGATGACTATACTGGTACTGTTATCGGTGACCTCAGCTCACGTCGTGGTCAGATTCAGGGTCAGGAAACAAGACCTGGTGCTGTTCAGGTTGATGCTCTTGTTCCACTTTCAGAAATGTTCGGCTACACAAGCGACCTTCGTTCAAATACTCAGGGTCGTGGTCAGTATACTATGGAACCTCACAGCTATCTTGAAGTTCCTAAGAATATTGCTGAAAAGATTATGAGCTCACGAAATAAGGGTAATGAATAATTTTTAATATTTATTATTCTATGTCGTGCGAAAGCAAGTGAATTGAAATAATAAAAATAAGAGTGTTTCGAGAGATTTTTAAAAAAATTTCTCTGAAACACTTGCATTTATAAAATAATTCTGGTATAATATACCTATCAGAATTTATAATGCTAAAATTAAGGAGGAATTTTCCAATGGCAAAGGCTAAATTTGAAAGAACTAAACCACATGTAAACATTGGTACTATCGGACACGTTGACCACGGTAAGACAACTCTTACTGCTGCTATCACAAAGACTCTCGCTATGAAGGGTCAGGCTCAGTATGAAGCTTATGATATGATTGACAAGGCTCCTGAAGAAAGAGAACGTGGTATCACAATCAATACTGCTCACGTTGAATACGAAACAGATAATCGTCACTATGCTCACGTTGACTGCCCAGGTCACGCTGACTACGTTAAGAATATGATTACTGGTGCTGCTCAGATGGACGGTGCTATCCTCGTTTGTGCTGCTTCTGATGGTCCTATGGCTCAGACAAGAGAACACATTCTTCTTGCTCGTCAGGTTGGCGTTCCAGCTATCGTTGTATTTATGAACAAGGCTGACCAGGTTGATGACCCAGAACTTCTCGAACTCGTTGAAATGGATATCAGAGACCTTCTCTCATCATATGACTTCCCTGGCGACGATACACCTATCATCATCGGTTCAGCTCTTGCAGCTCTTAACGCTCCTGATGATATCAACGACCCAGCTTACAAGCCAATTCTTGACCTTATGGCTGCTGTTGATGAATATATCCCAAGCCCAGAACGTGATGACGCTAAGCCATTCCTTATGCCTATCGAAGACACTATGACTATTTCTGGTCGTGGTACTGTTGTTACAGGTAGAGTTGAAAGAGGAAAGCTCAACGTTAACGAACAGGTTGAAATCGTTGGTCTTTCAGACGAAAAGCAGACAACTGTTGTTACAGGTCTTGAAATGTTCCGTAAGTCACTTGACTTCGCAGAAGCTGGTGATAACGTAGGTGCTCTTCTCCGTGGTATCACAAGAGATCAGGTTGAAAGAGGACAGGTTCTCTGTAAACCAGGTTCAATTCACCCACATACAAAGTTCTCAGGACAGGTTTACGTTCTTAAGAAGGAAGAAGGCGGTCGTCATACTCCATTCTTCAACAACTACAGACCACAGTTCTACTTCAGAACAACTGACGTTACTGGTGTAGTTTCACTTCCAGCTGATAAGGAAATGTGTATGCCTGGTGATAACGTAGCTATGAATGTTGAACTTATCACTCCTATCGCTATCGAAGAAGGTCTTCGTTTTGCTATCCGTGAAGGTGGTAGAACAGTAGGTTCAGGCGTTGTTACAGCTATTAATGAATAATTAAAACCTATAAAGTTTTACTGGGGAACGTTTCGGCGTTCCCTTTTTTTGTTGTATATAAAAACAGACCCGAATTATCAGGTCTGTTTACTTTAATTTATTTAAATCTTTCCCATAATCCTTTTTTATCAGGTATATGCTCTGGAATCTGGTATATATCATATCCCGGATATTCATTTCCTTCAACGATATAAGGGCCATTAGGAGTGAAACATATATCCCAAGCAATATACTTTATCTGAGGCAATACTTGCGATGCAGAAATACAAAGTTCTTTTACTTTTTCCCAGTCGGGAAGAGCAAAACCTTTTATTTTTGTATTGGTAATAGGATGATTTTCAAATACTTTTTTATTTTTATTTACAGCATTGGAAATAAGAATACCGTTTTTTTCGTCTACTCTTACAAGCATTCCGCCATTATTGAAATTGTCAACACATTTTCCATTGCCTATGCGAAAAAAAGCACATATGATATTTACTTTTTCATTTTTTATAAGCGTTACAACTCTTACGGTATTTATTGAATAAGGACACATTGTGTCTAATAAAGGGTGTTGCTTTATGACTTCTTCTATAATATAATGATATTCAGACGATATAAGTTTCCCATAGAATTGTTCTATATCTGGTAACTTTAAAGATTCTGGCATTTTAATTTTTCTTATTCCCTGACCACAACATGTATTTATAGGTTTGACCATAAATGTTTTATGACGTTTTATGAAATCGATTATATCTGATTTTGAATTTTCCGTTACATCTACCCATTCCCTGTTGAGATATTTTTGAAATATAGTATTGAATTCGTTTTTGTTTTCAAAGAAGTGCATATAATCCGGATTGTTATACTGTTTTACAAGCTGGTTGTTTCTTCTGCGTGTAACAAGTGTATTACGTTGTTTGTTTGTCATATTATACATTTCAAACAGATAATAATCCATATACCCTGAACCGTAACGCATAGCACAAAAAGCCATATCACTTAGTACCAAAATCAATGGTTTATGTGTGATTTGGCTGATGGCTTTAGCTTTTTCAAGCATAACTTTTTTGTCCATACTTTTAAAGCAGGACATCATATAGCCAATATTCAATTGTTTCATTTTGTTATCTCCGTTTTTATTATATTTTGCGTCCTTCTTTTGTTTTGTATCCTTCTTTTGTTTTGTATCTTTCTTTTGTTTTTTTTCTTTCTTTTATATATATCTATTTGCATATTATAACATAAATATACAGAAAAGTCAATAATCTTACAGTAAAATTAAAAAAATGAATAAATATATAATAATAGCTGGCTTAAAAATATTTGTTGTTAGCCTTGGTTTACATAAAAAATCGTGAAAATTTACAAATTCGGGCTTTTAACATTAAAAATCAAAAAATATATTGACTTATTTTTCAAATGAGAGTATAATTATGTATGTATAATTTATTTCAACATATAAATAAGCCTGTATTTTTTCAGGTTATAGTTTACCTTTATTATTTGTCGTGCAGAAGCACGTGGATTGAGGTAGTATTATATGTTAATTATAATATCTATGGAGGTTTTATAAAAATGAGCAGAGTTTATAATTTCAGTGCTGGTCCGGCAGTTCTTCCGGAAGAAGTTCTTAGAGAAGCAGCCGATGAAATGCTTGATTACAAGGGTACAGGTATGTCCGTTATGGAGATGTCACACCGTTCAAAGGCTTATGATACTATCATTAAGGAAGCTGAACAGGATTTACGTGACCTTATGAATATTCCTGATAATTATAAGGTTATTTTCTTACAGGGCGGGGCTTCACTTCTTTTTGCAGGTGTTCCGATGAACCTTATGAAAAACGGTAAGGCTGCATACATCATCACAGGTCAGTGGGCTAAAAAAGCATATCAGGAAGCCCAGAAATATGGTGAAGCTGTAGCAGTTGCATCTTCTGCTGATAAGACATTCTCGTATATTCCGGATTGTTCAGACCTTGATATTCCTGAAGATGCAGACTATGTTTATATCTGTGAAAATAACACTATTTACGGTACAAAATTTAAGACTCTTCCAAATACAAAGGGCAAGGAACTTGTTGCAGATGTTTCTTCCTGTTTCCTTTCAGAACCTGTTGACGTTACAAAGTATGGCGTTATCTATGGCGGTGTTCAGAAAAATGTAGGACCTTCTGGCGTACAGATTGTAATTGTACGTGAAGATTTAATTGCTAACGGCCCTGCACTTGCATATACTCCTACAATGATGGACTGGAAGATTCAAGCTGACAATGATTCTCTTTATAATACTCCTCCTTGCTATGGAATTTATGTGTGCGGAAAAGTATTTAAGTGGATTAAGAAAATGGGCGGTCTTGAAGCAATGAAGGCTCACAATGAAAAGAAAGCTAAAGTGCTTTATGATTTCCTTGACCAGAGTAAGCTCTTTAAAGGTACAGTAAATCCTGATGACCGTTCACTTATGAATGTTCCTTTTGTTACTGGCGACGCTGACCTTGATGCAAAGTTTGTAAAGGAAGCTAAGGAAGCTGGTTTTGAAAATCTTAAGGGACACCGCAGTGTAGGTGGTATGAGAGCATCTATTTATAATGCTATGCCAATTGAAGGCGTTGAAAAACTTGTTGAATTTATGGCAAAATTTGAAGTTGAAAATGCTTAATATTTAATGTGAAAGAGGTATTTTTTAAAATGTATAATATACAGACTCTTAATAAAATTTCTTCTGTTGGAACTGATGTGTTTGATAAGTCAAAGTATGCAGTTGCTGATAATTTTGAAAATCCTGATGCTATAATGGTTCGTTCAGCAAAGATGCACGATATGACTTTCGGCGATAATCTTCTTGCAATTGCAAGAGCTGGTGCAGGCGTTAACAATATTCCTGTTGAACGTTGTGCAGAAGAAGGCATTTGTGTATTCAATACACCGGGTGCTAATGCAAATGCTGTTAAGGAACTCGCAATATGTGCACTTCTTCTCGCTTCAAGAAAGATTGTTGAAGCTGCGGAATGGTCAAAATCACTTAAAGGCACTCCTGATGCCCCTAAAACTGTTGAAGGCGGAAAGTCAAAGTTTGCAGGTCCTGAAATTATGGGCAAGACTCTTGGTATTATTGGACTTGGTGCTATTGGCGGAAAGATTGCAAATACAGCTGTTGCACTTGGTATGAATGTTATTGGTTATGACCCTTATCTTTCAGTAAATTCAGCACTTCTTCTTGACCCTGCAGTAAAAGCTGTTACAGATATAAATGAAATCTATAAGAACTGTGACTATATTTCAATTCACGTTCCATATACTCCTGATACAAAGAACACTATTGATACTGAACAGATTAATATGATGAAAGACGGTGTTCGTCTTATCAATCTTGCAAGAGGTGAACTTATTAATAGTGAAGCAGTTGTAAAGGCTATTGCAGAAGGCAAGATTGCAAAGTATGTTACTGATTTTGCTGATGATGTAGTTCTTGGAGCTGAAAATGTAGTTGTTCTTCCACATCTTGGTGCGTCTACTCCTGAAAGTGAAGATAACTGTGCAATAATGGCATCAAATGAACTTATTGATTATATTGAAAACGGTAATATAAAGAACAGTGTAAATCTTCCTAATGCATCAATGAATGCACTCGGTACTAAGGTATGTGTTATACACAAGAATGTTCCTGCACTCATATCTGCTATGACATCTGTTGTAGGCAATGCAGGTCTTAACATTGATAATATGGTAAATGCAAGCAAGAGAAATTTTGCTTATACTATTATGGATGTTGATGGTGATGTTACTGAAGCTGTTGCTGATTCCATAAAGGCTATTGACGGAGTTATCAAAGTAAGAGTTATAAAGTAATAATAAATAAACAATATAAAACAAGGGGCATTTCCTTTCTGAGATTAATTCAGAGGAATGCCCCGTTATTTATTATACCGGAAGAGTTTTTATGATTTTTGCAAGATATTGTTGTATTGTAAGAGCATCATCAGCTGTGATGCCGTTGCCGTTTGAATGAACATCAGCATTTTTAAGACCCTGCTGTTTAAGAGGATTGGATTTTGAATCTCCTACATATGAAGCTACTGCAACAACATCAGCAACATCAACAGTGCCGTCATTATTGGCATCTCCCCAGATTATACTTGAATTTGTTGTATCTGTAGAAGATGTATTGTCAGTAGGTTCTGTAGAGTCTTTATTTTCAGGAGTTGAACCGTCCGGCTCTATTCCTCCAACAAGAACACCGTCAGAATAAACACAAATATAATCTGTTTTGGTTTCGCTTCCGTCCTGATAAGTGTCAGTACATTTTGTAATGCCCTGATAGCTCCAGTCATTCTCGGGATTCCATTCGTCTCCATAGTAAAGACCAACAGCAAATTGATATTTTTTATTGGAATTTGCTATTTTATATCCGTCCCATTTTACTTCAACATAGTATATATTCGGATCAAAATCCGGATTGTACTGAATAGGTGCTGATATTACACCGTCTGCCGGAGGAGCTTCAACGGCGGCTTGGTCATAAAGTTCATCGCCTTTTACATTGCTTATATTTGATTTGTCCTTAAATTCTTCAATGCTGAAATAATAACGAAGTGACAAGTCGGTTTTAGGAGTGATTGAATCAGTACGCATCTGTATTGCAAGTTTTGTAACTCCTGCACCGCTTGACTGTTTATCATCTACAGCATAGGCATTGACCCAGAAATTGTTACCTCCTTTTTCTCCAGAGTCTGAAACGGCCGGCGGAAAATCAGGTGTTATTTTCATATCATTAGTTCCATAAAATTCATAAAGTCCTGCACAAGCTCCTACAAATGCGGCATTATAATCTATAGTTACTTCATTAAGAACCCAGTCAGCAGTCGTATCACTATGATAGTCACTATCATCAGGACCACCAACTAATGCACCATATAATACATATCTGTGTTTATCAGTATCTTCTGCTTTTGTAAGACCTGATGCAGCTCTGTGATGTGGGAATTTTGCAGAACTTTCATTATATCCTACTATATAGGAACGTTTCATAGGATTATTTCCCATGATATATTCCATCTGACTTTTTGCCCAGTCACTGTATTTTGAAGGTTTTCCATTATTGTTATACTTATCATAAACAAGTGCAGAAAGTTGGGCGGCAGTATTGTATCTTGCAGAACCCCATTTATCCAGCCAGAAAAAACCTCCGGCAGTAGTTCGTCCTAATCCGCCCGACATATATGTGTCAACAGCTTTTGAAACAGATGCCCAGCAGTCCATTTCTTCATAAGGACTTTTTCCGGCATATTCCTTGTATTCTTTGATAAAATCAGGATATTGTTCTTTTGTAATTTCTCCGAGTATACACTGAACCCCGTTCCATACATCATTCCAGCAGTGAACATAGCACGGTGCAGCATAATAATCATAATATGGGAATATTTCTTCAAGATATTTATGGTCTTCTGTTATTTTGTAAAGCCACGCCGCAGCCCAGCAGTAATCATCTTCCCATTTTGCTGATGTGTAATATGATTTAGGACCGTCAGAATTATCACTTAATTGTTTTTCGTGATTCTGTGCAAATTTGAATAAAGCTTTTGAGTATTCAAGAGATTTATTTGCATATTCAGGGTCGGTGTCCTTGAAATTGAGATAATTTACAGCAAGGGATGCTGCCGCAGATGCAACATAATCTGTCTGGGGTTTATCAGCAGTAAGGAAAAATGCAGGTCGGTTCATCTCATCAATTTCAGGTGAATTCCAGTATTTATGGTCTTCATCTCCATCGCCTACCTGATAGCAGTGAGCTATTACATCGCCGTTTGCATCAAGAAAAGTGCATTTCATAAGATAATCGTTAAAATATCTCAGTATAGTTTCGATATGCTTATCCTGTCCGAGTTTTACATATGAATCACGGAATTCATAATACCCCCAACCGAGTGTTGATGCTGAATAGTTTTCAGGCATACCGAATTTAACGTGGTCTCCGGCATCGTGAAAACCTCCGGAAACATCAATGAATCCGTCTCCGTCAGGGTCTAATATGTCTTTGTATTGTTTTAAAAAGCTTTCACTTAAATTAGTAGCTGAACTGTTCATTGCCACTTTTGCGTCATAAGTATGACAATCTCCACGCCAGCTGTACTCAGTATTTTCATTTACTTCTGTACCGCACATATTTGCATCATAGAAATATATTGAATACTGTAATGCACGTGCAAAATTAATGTCATCAGAGTTTTCCGCATTAGCTGTATTAATATTAAAAGCGGAAGTGACTGCTACCGAACTTACAATTGTGCCTGCAACCATTGCAGAAAAGGCTGATTTTAATTTTTTATTGATGTTCATAAAAATCCTCTCCTTTAATTGATATTTTTAAGCTGAGTAAATCCGTTTCTTATTTCTTCAAGTGTATGGGGAGTATAGTTCATATATGGCATCATACATCCTACATTGTAGCATTCAGCGGGAATACCTTTTTCAGTAAGTTCATTTACAAAATCTCTGAAAATATCTTCTTCTACAGTGTTATGAAGATGACCATATAAGAGAATTGTATATTTATGCTGACCATACCAGAATGCTATAGGATAATGTGAGAGTACAATACACTGATTATCTGTTACAATTACTTTATAATCCTGAATGCTTTCAAAGTACTGTTTAAGTTCAGAATTTATCAAGTGGTCGTGATTTCCAAGAATCAGATGCTTTTTCCCTTTGAGTTGTTTTATTACATCAAGAGCCATTGTATTTTTCCATCCAAAATCACCAAGTATATATACTTCATCATCAGGAGAAACTGCATTATTCCAGTTTTCTATTATTTTTGTGTTGAAATCTTTAAGTGAGCAAAACGGACGATTATCGAATCTTATTACATTTGCGTGACCTATATGAAGGTCAGATATAAAAAATATTGCCATAAATCTTATCCTTTCAAAATATCATATAATTTATAAAAATATTATATCATCAAATTAAGACAATTGCAATGTTTTTTTAAATACTGGATATTATAATTTTGTTGACTTTTTTCAAAAAATACAGTATAATAAATATTAAATATGTTTGCTTATAAGGAGGGCGAAAATGGGTATTTTTAATATTGAAAAAAATTCTATGTCACTTAGCAATGACTGGCAGTTATTCCAGAAATTTATGGGGAATGTAGGAGCTTTTACATATATTGCAAAAGAAAAGTCAGCTTATTTTGATTCTGTAGCTTTGAAAATTTTAAATTGCAGTCGTGAGAAAATAAATGAATATGAATTTTTTAATCTTCTTGACAGAATTTCTAAAAATCCTCTTAACGGGGAAAAGCATATTTATG
>CAMWNQ010000022.1 GCA_947175655.1 uncultured Clostridia bacterium
ACAGAATATTGATATATATCTTTTATATTTCCTTTTTTTGATTTTATGATATATAATGTTATTATGGGCTTACGGGCGAGTTTTGCTTTTTTACGGCTATTTCCCAGAAGCTTTGATTACCTTAATTTTTGAAAGGCAGGAATTAATATGAACAAAATCACTATAATTGGTACTGGAAGCGTTGGTTCAACAATCGCTTACACTCTCGCTGTACAGGGTACGGCATCAGAAATCGTTATGATTGATATTAATGAAACAAAAGCTAGCGGTGAAGCTCTTGATATTCGTCAGGGTACACCTTTCTGTTCATCTGTAAATATCTATGCCGGCAGTTACAGCGATGCCAAAGATTCAGACATCGTAATTATAACTTCAGGTATTCCACGTAAGGCAGGTCAGTCAAGACTTGAACTTGCACAGGTTAATGTAAATGTAACTAAGCAGATTGCTCCGGAAATCACAAGATACTGTCCAAATGCTACATATATATTTGTAAGCAATCCTGTTGACATTCTTACATATACTTTTGCAAAAGTCTCAGGACTTCCTGAAAATCAGATTGTTGGTTCAGGTACTATCCTTGATACAGCAAGACTCCGTTCGAGACTTGCAGAATATTACTCAATAAGCCAGCAGAATGTTCACGCTTATGTATTCGGTGAACACGGAGATTCATCTTTTGTTCCTTGGTCACTTGCAAATATCTCAAACATTCCTGTTGATGATTATCAGGTAAACGTTTATCCTGCACTTAATCACGAAGAAATTGAAGATTATGTACGTAAATCAGGCGGACGTGTAATAGCAAGCAAGGGAGCTACTTTCTATGCTGTATCCATTTCAGTATGTCATCTTGTAAAGTGCCTTCTCAGCGGTGCAGATACAACTCTTACAGTTTCAACAATGATGCACGGCGAATATGGAATTGATGATGTATGTCTCAGCACTCTCACTGTAGTAGGTGCAAATAAGGTTAAAGGCAAGCTTCTCACTCCTCTTACTGATGTTGAAGTTGAACTTCTCAAGAAGAGTGCAAACAGCCTTAAAGAAGTTATTAATGGTCTTGAAATATAATTTTACATAATTAAGAATAAAGAATAGAGGTTTTTTACAATGGAATATCGTATAGAACACGATTCAATGGGAGAGGTTAAAGTTCCTGCTGACAAGTATTGGGCTGCCCAGACTGAAAGAAGTCACGAAAATTTCCTTATTGGTGTTGGAATAGAGACAATGCCACGTGAAATTACTCACGCTTTCGGTATACTCAAAAAAGCAGCAGCTCTTGCAAATCACGAACTCAGACCTGAAAAAATGACTGATAAGAAACTTGATGCCATTTCAAAAGCTTGTGATGAAGTTATAAGTGGTGAACTTAATGAACATTTTCCGCTTGTTGTATGGCAGACAGGTAGCGGTACACAATCAAATATGAATACAAATGAAGTTATTGCAAACAGAGGAAATGAAATTGCAGGTGAAAAACTTCTCCACCCGAATGACGATATTAATATGAGTCAGTCATCAAATGATACATTCCCTACAGCTATGCATATATCAGCTGTAATTGCAATAGAGGATAAGCTTTTCCCAGCTATTGATACTCTTGTTGAAACTTTCAAGAGACTTGAAAAAGAAAACGAAGGAATCGTAAAAAGCGGACGTACTCATCTTCAGGATGCTACACCTATATCATTCTCACAGGAAATAAGCGGTTGGCGTTCAAGTCTTGAAAAAGATAAGAAGCTTCTTGAACTTGCATTGCCTGACCTTAAAGAGTTAGCTCTTGGTGGTACAGCTGTAGGTACTGGACTTAACACTCCTAAGGGATTTGATGTTAAAGTTGCTGAAGCTGTTTCAAAGATTACAGGAAAAGAATTCAAAACTGCTCCTAATAAGTTCCACGCACTTACTTCTAAAGATGAAATTGTATTTGCTCATGGTGCATTAAAGGCGCTTGCTGCGGATATGATGAAAATTGCAAACGATGTAAGATGGCTTGCAAGTGGGCCTAGAGATGGTCTCGGAGAAATATTTATCCCTGAAAATGAACCAGGTTCATCAATTATGCCAGGTAAGGTAAATCCTACACAGTGTGAAGCTGTAACAATGGTTGCGGTTCAGGTAATGGGAAATGACGTTGCAGTAGGTATGGCGGCATCACAGGGTAATTTTGAACTCAATGTATTTATGCCTGTATGTGCATATAATTTCCTACAGTCAGCAAGACTTCTTGCAGAATCGATTATGTCATTCAACAAGAACTGTGCTGTTGGAATCAAGGCAAACCGTGAAAAAATGCATCATAATCTTCATAATTCACTTATGCTTGTAACTGCACTCAATCCATACATAGGATATGAAAATGCAGCTAAGACTGCTAAGAAAGCATATAAAGAAAATATTTCCCTTAAAGAAGCTTGTGTAGCACTTGGTTTCCTCACAGAAGAAAAGTTTGATGAGGTATTCCATCCTGAACAGATGTGCTAAGAAGGGAGAGACAGTATGAAAATTAGTTACTATCCAGGCTGTACTCTTAAGACGAAAGCGAAAGAGCTTGACAGATATGGAAGAGAATCCGCAAAGGCGTTGGGAGTTGAGCTTGAAGAGCTTGAGAACTGGCAGTGTTGCGGAGGGGTATACCCGACAGGAAAAGATGAAATAGCAACAAAGCTTTCATCAGTAAGAACGCTTGAAAATGCAAAGAAAAACGGTGGAAAACTTGTGACATTGTGTTCAGCATGTCATAATGTTCTGAAGCAGGTAAACGAAGAAATCAAGACAAATGAAGATTTTGCATTCAGAGCAAACAATTACTCAAAATTCGATGAAGAATATCACGGAGAAACAGAGGTAATTCATTATCTTGAAATGCTCAGGGATACAGTCGGATTTGATGAGATTAAGAAAAAAGTAGTAAAGCCGTTCAAGGGTGTAAAAATCGGAGCATATTATGGATGTCTTCTTCTCAGACCGAGCAAGGTAATGCAGATGGATAATCCGGAAAATCCGAAGATAATAGAAGATTTCATAAGAGCAATAGGCGGAGAGCCAGTAATATATCCATATAGAAACGAATGTTGTGGCGGATATGTGACAATGGAAGATAAGAACATTGCTGTGAAGAAGAGCAGTGCAATAATGGAAAGTGCCGGAAGTTTCGGAGCAGACCTGATGGTAACAGCCTGTCCGCTGTGTCTCTACAATCTGACACAGAACGGCGGAGGAAGTGTTCCGGTAAAATATTTTACAGAACTTCTCGCAGAAGCACTGGGAGTAAAGGAGGAGGATTAAAATGCCGTCAGAAACATTAAAAGAACAGGTAATCAGAATAAGCGGAGTAAATCCTCTGAAATGTATGAGATGCGGAAAATGTTCAGGAAGCTGTCCGTCATACGAGGATATGGAATATCATCCGCACCAGTTCGCCTATATGGTAGAAAAAGGCGAAATCGAGAAACTTATGAACTCAGACAGCATATATAAATGTCTTACATGTTTTGCGTGTGTTGAAAGATGTCCGAGAAATGTAGAGCCTGCAAAGCTTGTAGAAGCCGTAAGACTGGTGAAAATCAGACAGCAGGGAGCAAATCATCTCAAAGCGGAATCAATACCGGAAAAGCTTGATGCGGAACTTCCACAGCAGGCAATAGTAAGTGCATTCAGAAAATACAGTAAGTAAGGAGGAGAAATGCAATGCAGAGAATAGGTGTATTTGTATGTCACTGCGGTACAAATATTGCCGGAACAGTAGATGTTAAGGCGGTAGCAGAGGCATTGAAAAATGAACAGGGCGTAGTATTCTCCACAGAATATCAGTATATGTGTTCGGAAGCCGGACAGAGTATAATCAAAAACGCAATAAAGGAACATAAACTCACAGGAGTAGTAGTATGTTCTTGTTCACCAAGAATGCACGAGGCAACATTCAGAAAAACAGCGTCATCAGCCGGATTAAATCCATATATGGTAGAAATTGCGAATATCAGAGAACAGTGTTCGTGGATACATAAGGATATGGAAAAGGCAACAGAAAAGGCAATAATCCTCGGAAGAGCGGCAATAGCAAAGGTACATCTCAATGCACCGCTTACAGCAGGGGAAAGTCCGGTTGTCAAGAGAGCACTCGTAATCGGAGGAGGAATTGCCGGAATCCAGACAGCACTTGATATTGCAGATGCCGGATTTGAAGTTGATATAGTAGAGAAAAAGCCTACAATAGGTGGAAAAATGACACAGCTCGACAAGACATTCCCAACACTTGACTGTGCGGCTTGTATTCTTACACCAAAAATGGTTGACTGTGCTCAGAATGAAAAAATTAAAATATATTCCTACAGTGAAGTTGAATCAGTAAGCGGATTTGTTGGAAATTTCAGTGTTAAGATACGCAAGAAGGCACGATATGTCGATGAAACAAAGTGTACAGGCTGCGGACTCTGTACAGAAAAATGTCCGATGAAGAAAGTTCCAAACGAATTTAATCTCGGAATGAATAATAGAAGTGCAATATATATTCCATTTGCACAGGCAGTACCGAAAATCGCAACAATTGACCCTGACCACTGCAATATGCTTAAAAACGGCAAGTGCGGAGTATGTGCAAAAATATGTACAGCAGGAGCAATCAACTACAAACAGGAAGATGAAATCGTAGAGGAAAAATACGGTGCAATAATCGCTGCAACAGGCTATAATCCGATAAATCTTGATAAGTACGATGAATTTGCATACTCACAGTCAAAGGACGTAATCACATCACTTGAATTCGAGAGACTTACAAATGCGGCAGGTCCTACAAGCGGAAAACTTCTCAGACCTTCTGACGGTGTACATCCACACACAATAGTTTTTGTTCAGTGTGTAGGCTCAAGATGTGGTGCAGAGGATTCAAAGGGCGGAAAATCATACTGTTCAAAAATCTGCTGTATGTACACTGCAAAACACGCAATGCTTACACGTGAAAAGTATCCTGATACCGATGTTTATGTATTCTACATAGATGTAAGAACACCTGGTAAGAATTTTGATGAATTCTACAGACGTGCAGCGGAAGAATATGGCGTACACTACATAAAGGGTATGGTAGGAAAGGTTATGCCTCAGGCCGATGGAAAACTTTTGGTTCAGGGTTCAGACCTTATTGCAGGTGAACAGCTCAAAATCAATGCAGATTTAGTAGTTCTTGCAGCAGCAATTGAACCTGACAAGAGTGCAAGACCGCTGGCAACAATGCTAACTGCAAGTATGGATACAAATGATTTCTTTACAGAAGCACATCCAAAACTCAGACCTGTAGAAAGTCCTACAGCTGGTATTTTCCTTTCAGGAGCTTGTCAGGGTCCAAAGGATATTCCGGAGACAGTTTCACAGGCAAGTGCGGCGGCAGCAAAGGCAATCGGACTTCTCTGTAAGGATAAACTTACGTGCAATCCTTGCGTAGCTCATTCAGATGAGATGATGTGCAACGGCTGTTCACAATGTGAGAAAGTATGTCCGTACGGAGCTATTTCCTATGAAGACAAGGAATTCAGAATGCCGAACAGAACAACAGCAATCAGACGTGTTGCAAAGGTAAATCCGGCGGTATGTCAGGGCTGTGGAGCTTGTACAGTAACTTGTCCATCAGGAGCAATGGATTTGAACGGATTCTCTAACAGACAAATAATGGCGGAGGTAGACGCAATATGCAGATAAATAACGAATTCAAGCCGAAAATAGTTGCATTTTGCTGTAACTGGTGTTCATATGCCGGTGCAGACCTTGCAGGAACAAACAGACTTAATTATCCGGCAGATGTAAAAATAATCAGAGTACCATGTTCCTGCCGAGTAAATCCTATGTTCATATTAAGAGCATTCCAGAGAGGTGCGGACGGAGTAATTATCTGTGGATGTCACCCAGGCGACTGCCACTATACATCAGGAAATTATTACGCAAGAAGAAGAATAACTCTTCTCTTCTCAATGCTTGATTACCTCGGAATTGAACGTGAAAGAACAAGACTTGAATGGGTATCAGCAGCAGAAGGTGCGAAATTCTCTGCAACAATGAACGAGTTTGCCGAAACAATAATCAAGCTCGGAGAAAACAAAAGACTGGAGGATTTAAGATGCAAGGCAGAATGATTGAAATGGCTAAAAAACTCCTTGGCGACGGAACAGTCAACAGAGTAATCGGCTGGAAAAAAGGTGAGTTTGCCTACGATATAACTCCGGCAGTTTTTGAAAATGCGGAGGAAATAGATGCAGATTTTGTTTATGATGATTTCTGCGGACACAATCTTTCAAAATATTTAATCAAAGAGTCAAAGAAAGACGGAAAAATGCTTGTATTTCTGAAACCCTGCGATACTTACAGCTTTAATCAGTTAATCAAGGAACACAGAATCAATCGTGAAAACGTATATATAGTAGGCATTCCTTGTGAAGGAAAGGCAAGTGCTGAAACAATAAAGGAAAAGGGAATCAGCGGAATTACTGGTATTTCTTCAGATGGAGACAATTTCAAGGTAAACACAATATATGGTGATGAAACAGTTGCAAAATCTGATGTTCTTGAAGAAAGATGTACAGTATGCAAATCAAAGAAGCACGTTGTATACGATGAATTAATCGGTGAAGACGGTGAAGTGAACGAAAATTCCAGCAGATTTGATATGGTTGCAAAGCTTGAAAATATGACTGCTGATGAAAGATATGCATTCTGGAGAAACGAACTTTCAAAGTGTATCAGATGCAACGCTTGCAGAAATGTATGTCCCGCTTGTTCCTGTGAAAACTGCGTATTTGACAATCCGAATTCCGGAGTATCAAACAAGGCAGCAGTTACAAGTTTTGAAGAAAATATGTTTCACATAATAAGAGCATTCCACGTAGCCGGAAGATGTACGGACTGCGGTGAATGTTCAAGGGTATGTCCTCAGAATATTCCTCTTCATCTTCTTAACAGAAAATTCATAAAGGACATCAATGAGCTTTACGGAGACTATCAGGCAGGAGAAGAATCCGAAGGAAGAACACCACTTACAACATATACAAAAGAAGACTGCGAACCAAGTATCGTAAATGAAAGGGGATGTAAGTAATGCAGAAGCTTTCAATGGAAAAACTTGATGAACTTTTCAGAAAAATGTCGGAAAAACAGGCAGTTTATTTACCTGTTGACAAGGAAAACGGTGCAAAGTTTGAAAAGTGGAGCGAAGGCACAAAGATGAGTCAGGCACTCAATACGATAAGAAGTGCGAAGGATTTCATATTCCCACAGACTGAAAATCTCGTTGATTTCAAGGTGAACGGAAAGAATATTGAAGTAGCTGATACACGTGAAGAATGCGAAGATTTCGTTATTTTTGGAATGAAGGCGTGTGATGCAAGAAGTTTCGGAATACTTGATAAGGTTTTCCTTTCCGAACCGGTTGACACATACTACAAAAACCGTCGTGAACACGGAGTTTTAGTGACACTTGCCTGCACAAAGCCAAGCGAAACCTGTTTTTGCCAGACATTCGGAATAAATCCGGCAGAACCGGAGGGAGACGTTTCAACGTGGATAGCTGATGGTGAGATGTACTTTGAGGCAAACACCGAAAAAGGCAAAACATTTATTGAAAGTATTTCAGATATGCTTGAAGACTGCGGAACTGAAAAGGTTGACGCACAGAAAGCTAAAATCAATGAAATAATGAGAAAACTTCCGCTTAACAATCTTAAAACAGATGCATTCGGAGGAGATAAGTTAAATGAACTGTTTAATTCTCCGAAGTGGGCAGAGCTTTCAGAGAGCTGTTTAGGATGCGGAACTTGTACATTTGTTTGTCCAACTTGTCAGTGCTATGACATAAAGGATTTTGACTGCGGAAACGGAGTAAAGAGATTCAGGTGCTGGGATAGCTGTATGTATTCTGATTTTACAAGAATGGCACACGGAAATTCGAGAAACAGCCAGCTTGAAAGATTCAGACAGAGATTTATGCACAAGCTTGTATATTTCCCTGCAAACAATGACGGAGAATTCGGATGTGTAGGCTGTGGAAGATGTCTTGCAAAATGTCCGATTTCGATGAATATTGTAAAAGTTATGAAGGCACTGGAGGGATAAGAATGACAAACGAAACATTAATACCAAAAATAGGCGTGGTAACAGATATTCGAATAGATACTCCGGACGTAAAAACTTTCAGAGTAGTGACACCGGACGGCAAAAAAGCATTTGACCATATGCCGGGACAGTGTGCAATGCTTTCAATACCAGGTGTAGGCGAAGCAATGTTCTCAATCACATCATCACCGACAAATACGGAATATATGGAATTTTCGATAAAGAAGTGCGGTTGTCTGACAAGTTGGCTTCATCAGATGGAAGTCGGACAGCAGATAACAATCAGAGGACCATACGGCAATAATTTTCCTGTGGAAACAGACCTCAAAGGAAAAGACCTTTTATTTATTGCCGGAGGAATAGGACTTGCACCACTCCGTTCAGTAATAAATTATGTAAGAGACAAGCGAGAGAACTATGGTTCAATACAGATTATTTATGGTTCACGTTCAAAGGATGACCTTGTGGATTACGATGAAATCATAAGCGAATGGATGGCAGATGAAGGAATCGAAGTAAATCTGACAATCGACCGTGAACAGGAAGGCTGGGACGGACATGTAGGATTTGTACCTAACTATGTAAAGGAACTCAATCCGGACATATCGAAGACAGTATTAATCTGCGGACCACCAATAATGATAAAGTTCACGCTTGGAGCATTAAAGGAACTGGGGTTTGAAGAAACACAGGTTTTTACAACAATGGAACTCCGAATGAAATGTGGAGTAGGAAAGTGCGGAAGATGCAACATAGGAAACAAATATGTATGCAAAGACGGACCGGTGTTCAGATATGACAAGCTCGGCGAACTTCCAGATGAGTATTAATATATTTAATTAACGAGGAGAAAGTGCAATGGAAGAAATGGTAAAAATATTCCTGTTCGGAAAGAAGTATGAAGTACCGGCAGGACTTACAATAATGCGAGCAATGGAATATGCAGGGTATCAGCTTGTAAGAGGCTGTGGATGCAGAAACGGATTTTGCGGAGCATGTGCAACAATTTACAGAATCAAGGGAGACAGAGAACTTAAGGTTTGCCTCGCATGTCAGACAACAGTAGAAAATGATATGTACATAGCAACACTTCCGTTCTTCCCACTTGTAAAGCAGGTATACAATATTGAAGAAATCAAGCCTACAGAACAGATAATGATGCAGTTATATCCTGAAATATATTCATGTATAGGCTGTAATGCGTGTACAAATTCCTGTACACAGTCATTGAATGTAATGCAGTATATAGCGTATGCACAGAGAGGCGAATATGAAAAGTGTGCAGAGGAATCATTTGACTGTGTAATGTGCGGAGTATGTTCATCAAGATGTCCGGCAGGAATCTCACATCCGCAGGTAGCACTCCTTGCGAGAAGACTCAACGGAAAATATCTTGCACCAAAGACACAGCATCTTGAGGAGAGAGTAAAGGAAATAAAGGACGGAACATTTGAAGAACTCCTTGAAAGTCTTATGCAGAAGCCGATAGAAGAGATGAAAGAACTCTATAATACGAGAGAAATCGAGAAGTAGGAGGAAAAAGGAATGTATCCGAACGACATATTAGAGTCAATGAAAAAGGTAGAGGCAAATAGAGCAGAAAATACTGCAATGGAGCCAAGAAGAATGACAGCAGAAGAAAAGGAAGAACTGCTTGCAACATATCATCCGGACTACAGACAGGACCAGTTTGAAACACTGAAAGTTGGAGCAAACAAGGGTGAAAAGGCACCACACGAACTTGCAGAAATACTTCAGGCAAACAGCCGAATCAAGCCGGAAGAAATCGACCTTGAAAAGATAGATTATGATGTAGATGTACTTGTAATCGGCGGAGGCGGAGCAGGAGCATCAGCGGCAATCGAAGCTGACAATGCCGGAGCAAAAGTAATGGTAGTAACAAAGCTGAGAATGGGTGATGCGAACACAATGATGGCAGAAGGCGGAATACAGGCTGCCGACAAGCCAAACGATTCACCTGCAACACACTATGTAGATGCATACGGTGGCGGACATTTTGCAGCAAAGCCAGAACTTCTTTATAGACTTGTAACAGAAGCACCGGAAGCAATTCAGTGGCTCAATGAACTTGGTGTTGAATTTGACAAAGCACCTGACGGAACAATGATAACAACACACGGCGGAGGAACTTCCAGAAAGAGAATGCACGCAGCAAAGGACTATTCAGGTGCAGAAATAATGAGAACACTCCGTGACGAAGTTCTTAACAGAGAAATTCCAGTAGTTGACTTCACATCAGCAATAGAATTGATTCTTGATGAAAACGGCAACGCTGCCGGAGCAGTGCTGATGAATATGGAAACAAAGGAAATCCTGATTGCAAGAGCAAAGACAGTAATTATCGCAACAGGCGGTGCAGGAAGAATGCATTACCAGAACTTCCCGACATCAAACCACTATGGAGCAACAGCAGATGGTCTTGTACTGGGATACAGAGCAGGAGCAAAACTTCTTTATCAGGATACACTTCAGTATCATCCAACGGGTGCGGCATATCCATCACAGATATTTGGTGCACTCGTAACTGAAAAGGTACGTTCACTTGGAGCAAAACTTGTAAATGCAAACGGAGAAGTATTTATGCATCCGCTCGAAACAAGAGACGTATCAGCAGCATCAATCATAAGAGAATGCGGAGCAAGAGAAAATGGAGTTGAAACTCCTGACGGAATAGGCTTATGGCTTGATACTCCGATGATTGAACTTAAAAACGGCGAGGGAACAATCGAAAAGAGAATTCCGGCAATGATGAGAATGTTCGGAAAATATGGAATAGACATCAGAAAAGAACCAATACTTGTATATCCGACACTTCACTACCAGAATGGTGGACTTGATATATCAAAGGATAATATGACAGCAATAAATAATCTGTTTGTTGCAGGCGAGGCAGTAGGAGGAATCCACGGAAGAAACAGACTTATGGGTAACTCACTGCTTGACATCATCGTATTTGGAAGAAGTGCCGGAAAGAATGCAGCAGAAGCATCAAAGACTGCTGAACTCGGAAAACTTTCTCTTGAACACGTTAACAAGTTTGCTAAGGAACTTGAAGAAGCTGGCATCTCTACTGATGTTGTTTCTCCTAAACTTCTCCCTAATTATACTAAGGCTAAGAATATATAAGTAAAATAAGAAAAATTGACCTGTCCGGTAATTTTTCATGAATGCTGGACGGGTCTTGTTTTGGCAAAATTTAATATCGATAGAATGTTATGTTTTTATCGTGCAAAAGCACGTGGATTGAAAAGAGGTAAAAAAAATGAATCTATTTGGCGGAGTTGTTTCTATAACGGCAATAACTTATCTTATGTTTACTGTTTTTGCTATTGCCGCTGTAGGATATGCTTTTGGCAGAATAACTATTAAAGGAATCTCTCTTGGTACAGCAGGGGTATTTATTGTAGCATTATTATATGGCTGTTTCTTCTATAATGGTCTTGCTGATTCACTGACTATAACTAAAGACGGAATAACTGCGACATATTTATCAAATGCATTGAAAATAGTCGAAAATATGGGACTTGTTCTCTTTGTAACATCTGTTGGATTTATTGCAGGTCCTAACTTTTTCGGAAATTTCAAAAAGAACTTTAAATCATATGTTGTACTTGCACTTGTAATCATTTTAATGGGTGGTCTTTCTTGTGCAGGTTGTGTTTTAATAGGTAAGAATTTCACTGATTTATCAGTTGAAGAGCTTACAGCAATGCTTGTCGGACTTCTTTCAGGTTCACTCACAAGTACACCAGCATTCTCAGCAGCAAAGGCAACTGTGGCAAACGAAGCTCTTGCAGATATGGTTACAGTAGGTCACGGTATAGCTTATCTTTTCGGTGTAATTGGCGTTGTACTTTTTGTACAGTTAATTCCAAAAATGATGAACGTTGATATGGCTGAAGAGAGAAAGAAACTTGTTGTTGCAGATACCGGAGATAAAAAGAAAGAATACAAGGGAAAACTTATTGAAATGGACGAATTCGGCTTTATGCCTTTTGCACTTGCTGCTGTTTTGGGTATATTTGTTGGTTCAATAAACATAGGAAGCTTTTCACTTACAACAACAGGTGGCTGTCTGCTTGTATCATTGTTATTTGGTCATTTCGCACGTTTTGGTGCTATTTCTGTAACTCCTAAGACGAGCACTTTAAAAGTATTTAGAGAACTTGGACTTATGCTTTTCCTTATAGGTGCAGGTGTTGCAGGTGGTGCAAAATTTGTTGAATACTTCCAGGCTGTATACTTTATTTATGGTATAATTATGACTCTTGTACCGATGATAGTTGGATTCCTGTTTGCAAAATACGTTCTCAAACTTAGTATACTCAACAATCTTGGTTCAATTACAGGTGGTATGACTTCAACTCCGGCACTTGGTACTCTTATAAATACTGCTGGAACAGAAAATGTTGCATCAGCTTATGCGGCAACATATCCGGTGGCATTAATTGCTGTAGTTCTTGTCTCACAGCTATTGATTAACATTTTCAGATAATTATTTAAAAATTGCTTCACCGATTAAATTTCACTATTACAAGCCGGAAGATTTTTTCAGCTTGCATAATTTATTCGGAGAAGCAATAATATTATAATAAAAAATGAGGAGAAAAATATGGATATACATTCAGTGTCACCGCAGACGTTAAAACGGCTTCCGATGTATCTTCGCTTTCTCACCTCTGTTTCAACAGCGGAATATCCTAACATTTCGGCAACGGCTATAGCTGATGCACTTGGATATTATGATGTTCAGGTAAGAAAAGACCTTGCGTCAGTATCATCAGGGGGACGTCCAAAAACAGGATATATAACCGAAAATCTTATAAAAGATATTAAAAAATTTCTTGGATATGACAAACAGAAATATGCAGTTCTTGTTGGTGCGGGAAATCTCGGTCATGCACTTCTTTCGTATGACGGCTTTAAAAAATACGGACTTGAAATATCAGCTGGTTTTGATACTGATGAGAAGCTATGGGGAGAGTGCATACATGGTAAAGAAATATTTTCTCCGGATTATATGGAAGAATATTGCAGAAATCATTCAATAACATTTGGAATCATAGCTTCAACTTCAAAATCTGCACAGGATATTGCAGATAAGCTTGTTAAAATCGGTGTAAAGTCCATACTTAATTTTGCACCGGTAAATTTAAAAGTACCAGAAGATGTTATGGTAGAAAATGTTGATATTGCAAGTTCTGTTGTATTGCTTTGCTGTCATATAACAGGAACTGAAAATTGAATTTCAGTCAGTTATTGCTAAAAGGTGGTAGAGAAATGGAAAAAGGAAAAATAAGAAAATTTGATACAAAAATACAGTATCATAAATACAAGGTTTTGAAGGAAGTTGCGAAAGAAGCTTGGAATGGTACTCTTGCAGAAAATGCAATAGAAATTCCCGAAAGAATAGTTCCGCACGGTGCAAAACCTACTATGAGATGTTGTGTTTATAAAGAAAGAGCTATACTTCAGAAGCGTGTAAAAATTGCAATGGGCGGAAAAAAGGAACTTCCGAACGTTATTGAAGTAATAAAAATAGCGTGTGATGAATGTCCGATGGGCGGATATGAAGTAACTAATGCCTGCCGTGGTTGTATGGCTCACAGATGTGAAGATGCCTGCCGTATGGGAGCAATTACATTTGACAACAATCACGTTGCTCATATTGACAAATCAAAATGTGTTGAATGCGGAGCTTGTTCAAAAGTATGCCCTTACAACGCTATAAGCGACCATAAAAGACCTTGTAAGAATGCATGCAAGGTAGATGCCATTTCAATTACAGATGATTACACTGCCTGCATTGACTATTCAAAATGCATATCCTGTGGTGCTTGTGTATATCAGTGTCCATTTGGTGCGATTATGGATAAATCATATATAGTTGAAGCTATAGATATACTGAAAGACGGTGTGATAAATAACAAAAAAGTATTTGCTGTAGTAGCACCGGCTATTTCAAGTCAGTTTACGTATGCAAAATTAGGTCAGGTAATAAAAGGCATTAAAAATCTTGGATTTTCAGATGTTGTTGAGGCAGCTCTTGGTGCAGATATGGTAGCTTATGATGAATCAAAAGAACTTGCAGAAAGAGAGTTCCTGACAAGTTCCTGCTGTCCAGCATTTGTTGACTATATACACAAACAGTTCCCAAATCTTGTTGAACATATTTCTGATAATCTTTCACCTGCTGCTAAGATTTCAAAGTACATAAAAGAAAACAATCCAGATTCAAAAGTAATATTTATAGGCCCTTGTACAGCAAAGAAAATGGAATATAAAAAAGAAGAACTTAAAAAATATATTGACTCTGTAATTACTTTTGAAGAACTTCAGGCACTTTTTGATAGTCGTGGAGTTGATATTACCCAGCTTGAAGAAGAAGACCTCAGCGGAGCATCTTATTTCGGAAGAATTTTTGCAAGAAGCGGGGGAGTTTCAGATGCTATAAGTCAGGCTATAAAGGAACAGGGACTGACGAATTTTAATTTTAAACCTGTAACCTGCAATGGCATTGAAGAATGTCGTATAGCACTTCTTAAAGCCAGCAAAAACAGAAAGATTCTTGATGGTAATTTCATTGAAGGTATGGCTTGCAGTGGAGGTTGTATAGGCGGTGCAGGCTGTCTTACCCACGGAGCAAAGAGCAAAGTTGATGTTGATAAATATGGAAAACAGGCTATGGATAAAACCATAAGCGATTCAATAAATTCACTTAAATAAAAAAATCCCCCTTTAAAAGGGGGATTTTATATGAATAATAGGAGGAAAAAATAAAAATGAGAAAATATCTTGAAAAATACCTTATATA
>CAMWNQ010000023.1 GCA_947175655.1 uncultured Clostridia bacterium
ATTTTATATATGCGTGTTCTTGTATGGTATAATAATATTTGAAAGCGAAGTGATAAATTTAATGGATATTAATAATTCAAAAGAAACGGCTAAAAAAAGAATAGCTGAACTTTCTGAAACTCTTGAAAAATACGGTTATGAATATTATGTTCTTGATAATCCTACAGTAAGCGATTATGAATATGATATGCTTATGCAGGAACTTAAAAATCTTGAAGCTGAATATCCTGAACTCATATTGCCGGAATCCCCTACACAGAGAGTCGGAGGAACAGCCCTCAATACTTTTGAAAAAGTAACACATTCTGTACAGATGGGAAGTCTGCAAGATGTATTTTCATTTGAACAGGTAAAGGATTTTGTAGATAAATGCTGTGAATCTCTTGAAAATCCAGTATTTATTGTAGAGCCTAAAATAGATGGTCTTTCAGTATCACTTGAATATGATGACGGTCTGTTTTTCAGAGGTTCAACGAGAGGTGATGGCTTTGTTGGTGAAGATGTAAGCGGAAATCTTAAAACAATAAAATCGATACCTCTTAAATTAAAGCAGGTACAGGAAAATCCTGATTTTATAGAGGTACGAGGAGAAGTATATATGCCAAGGGAAAGTTTTATGGAACTTTCAGAAAAACAGGAACTTCTCGGTGAACAGCCTTTTAAAAATCCAAGAAATGCCGCAGCAGGTTCACTGCGTCAGAAAAATTCAAAAATTACGGCTGAAAGAAAACTTGATATATTTGTCTTTAACATTCAGCAGATTGAGGGTGTGGAATTGAATTCACATAAGCAGTCTTTAGATTATATTAAGTCTCTTGGATTTAAAACTATATCATCATATAAAAGCTGTAACAGTTATGAAGAAATAGTTGATGAAATAGAAAGAATAGGAAATCAGAGACAGAACCTTGCTTATGATATTGACGGCGTTGTAATAAAAGTGGATAATTTTGAACAGCGTGAAATTATGGGAGCTACAACGAAAGTTCCGAAATGGGCGGTTGCATATAAATTCCCTCCGGAAGAAAAAGAAACAACCCTCATTGATATTGAAGTCAATGTCGGAAGAACAGGTGCGATTACTCCGGTTGCGGTTTTTGAATCTGTAACACTTGCTGGTACAAGTGTATCAAGAGCAGTTCTTCATAATCAGGATTTTATAGATGAAAAGGATATAAGAATTGGTGACCGCATTATAGTACGTAAGGCAGGGGATATAATTCCGGAAGTTCTGTGTTCTGTAAGTCATAAGGATGATTCAGTACCTTTTAAACTTCCAACAGAATGTCCGGTATGTGGAACACCTTCTGTAAGATATGAAGATGAAAGTGTACTGAGATGTCCTAATACGGAATGTCCGGCACAGCTTCTGAAAAACCTGATACATTTTGCATCAAAAAATGCTATGAATATCGACGGTATGGGTTCTGAAACAGTAAGTCTTCTCATTAAAAACGGACTTATAAAATCAGCATCAGATATATATGAACTTAAAATATCAGATTTGAGTTCCTTGGAGAGATTTGGTGAAAAATCTGCAAAAAATCTTGTGTCTTCAATAGAAAAGTCCAAAAATGCAGAGCTTGACCGCCTTATATATGCACTGGGAATAAGAAATATAGGGCAGAGGGCATCTGTGCTGTTATGCGAAAAATTCCCTTCAATGAAAGATATATTGTCAGCAGATAAGGAAAGTATATCTGAAATAGAGGGATTCGGTGAAGTTATGGCAGAAAATCTTGTAAAATCTTTCCAAGAACCTCATATACTTAAACTTATAGAGCGTCTTGAAAAACTGGGCGTTAATATGGTATACTCAAAAAAATTTTCCGGTGATGCAAGATTCAAGGGTCTTACTTTTGTAATAACCGGTACACTCCCGAATATGAAACGTGATGAGGCTAAAAAACTTATTGAAAGTTTCGGCGGAAAGGTATCATCTTCAGTATCTAAAAAGACATCTTTTGTTGTTGCCGGAGAAGAGGCAGGCAGTAAACTTGATAAGGCAAATGAACTCGGAATCACTGTTTTAAGTGAACAGGAACTTATTGATAAGACAAAATAATATATAATAATATAAATAAAATAATAAGGAGAGATATGTGATGAATATTGATATCAAACATATTGCAAAGCTTTCACGTCTCAGAATTGATGATGAAAAGCTTGAAAAATTTGAAAAGGATATGCAGGCTATTGTTGCAATGGTTGACAGACTTCCTGATATTGAAGAACAGCTTACGCTTGACCGTGAAAATGCAATGACACTCAGAGAAGATGTTGCAGTTCCGGACAAGTTTACAAGAAATGAACTTATTGCAAATGCTCCGGAAGTACAGGCAGGTTGTCTTGTAGTTCCAAAAACAGTAGAATAATTTTTTGAAAGGAAGTTTATATAAATGAATTTATATGAAAAAACCGCATCTGAACTTTCTGAAATGCTCAGAAACAAAGAATGCAGTGCAGTTGAAATTTATAATGATGTAAAATCAAGAATTGAAAGTGTTGAAGATAAAGTAGGTGCTTATGTAACCTTAAACGACAAGGCTCTTGAACAGGCTGAATCTGTTGACAAGGATATTGCTGACGGTAATGAAATACACAGACTTGCAGGTATTCCTATAGGAATAAAAGATAATATTTCCACAAAGGGACTTCGTACAACCTGTTCATCAAGAATGCTTGAAAACTATATACCGCCATTTGATGCTTTTGTAATGAACAAGATAAATTCAGCAAAAATGGTTGTAACAGGTAAAATGAATATGGACGAATTCGCAATGGGTTCATCAACAGAGACTTCATATATGCATCTTACACGTAATCCACATAATACTGAATGTGTTCCGGGAGGTTCTTCTGGAGGTTCAGCATCAGCAATAGCATCAGGTGAAGCAATACTTACACTTGGTTCAGATACGGGCGGTTCTATAAGACAGCCAGCAGCTCTTTGCGGTGCAGTAGGAATGAAACCAACTTATGGAAGTGTTTCACGTTACGGATTAGTTGCTTTTGCATCTTCTCTTGACCAGATAGGCCCTATGGGTAAATCAGTAAAGGACGTTGCAATGCTCCAGAGTCTTATATGTGGTCACGATAAAATGGATGCTACATCAAAAAATATTGAATATCCTGATTATTATGCAAATCTTAAAAACAATGTAAAAGGATTAAAAATAGGTGTTCCTAAGGAATATTTTGGTGAAGGCATTGATAATGAAGTAAAGGAAAGTGTATTCAATGCTATAAACTTGATGGAGAAAAACGGTGCAGTTATAAAAGAAATTTCACTCCCAAGCACTGAATACGCAATCAATACTTACTATATTATTGCATCTGCCGAGGCATCATCAAACCTTGCACGCTTTGACGGTGTTAAATATGGATACAGAGCAGAAAACTATGATAGTCTTACTGATATGTATGAGAAAACAAGAAGTGAAGGTTTTGGCGATGAAGTAAAAAGAAGAATAATGCTCGGTACTTTTGTACTTAGTTCAGGATTTTATGATGCTTACTATAAAAAAGCAAAACTTGTTCAAAGAAAAATATCATCAGAATTTTCTGAGGCATTCAAGAAATGTGACGTTATTGCAACTCCGACAGTTCCGTCATCAGCATTCAAAATTGGTGAAAATATCGGAGACCCTATAAAGATGTATTATAATGATGTATGCACTGTAACAGTAAATATAGCCGGACTTCCTGCAATAAGTGTTCCGTGCGGATTTGATTCAAAAAATATGCCTATGGGATTACAGTTTATTGCTGATAAATTTGCCGAACAGACATTACTTGATACTGCTTATGCTTATGAACAGCTTTCAGGCGGTTTTGATGTAATTACAAAGGGATTTTAAAATGTATTTAAAAGATAAACTTATTAAATCCCTGAAAATAAAGAATATCATTTTTATGATTATCGGAGTGTTTAACGTTATAGTATCTGTTTCAATTATTGCTTCTCTGGTTTCATATTATAGTGATAACCTTGAAACAGCTTTACACGCCAAAGCAATGCCGTCTTCAATTGCATACTTGATAATAAGTATTATTCTTATAACTATAGTATGCATATCAAGAAGTCTAATTGGCGATGCCAGTTTCTATTCAAGTTATTTTGAGGGCAATCTGGACGGGTATATAAAATACAGTGATTTAGCGGACGTTATGGGAAAAAGTGAAAAAAGGGTAAAAACTCAGTTGAATTTTTTTCGTAAAATCTATATGAAAAATTATGAATTAAAGAGCATTGATGGTGTGGAACAAGTTGTTCTGAACAGTAAAAAGTGTACTTGTCAGTGTAATAATTGTGGTGCTTTGATTGAAAAAAAGGTATATTTTACCGGTATTTGTCCCTATTGCAGAAGTTCGGATTTATTTGCAAAAGTTCTGACGGATAACCGATTTTACAGCATTGAAAATAATATGTCAGACGGATTGAAAAAACCAGAGTTTTATTCTTCAGGGCATCTTTCGACAAGAAAAAAACTGTTTCCATTATTTCTGTGTCTGGCACTTGCTATAACGATTATTTCCATTATGGCTTGTCTGGATAACATTACAAACTATAATGATAAAGATTACCTGAGAAAAGTTTTGCTGTCAGGTGAAAGTTATTCTTCTTATGAACTGATAAAAAAAGAAATAATGGAAAGTATCATATGGGATTTTGTAATTGCTGTAGTTTTTACCCCCATAGTTTACAGTATATGCAAAAAGATAAAATATGTATTTGTAGCAGATGACTGTTCAAAATATTTTTCTGAAACTGAAACACCATTTATAAATGCCGAAGATTTGACAGTTATAAATAAAAAATCAGATAAAAAAAGAATAATAAAATCTGTAAGAGGTGCAATCCGTAAACGTTATCTTAAAAACTGCACTTTTGAGAAGCACAGCGGAGTGCTGAAAATAGCACTTGCTAAAAAAATAGTAAAAGATAAATGTCCTTCCTGCGGTGCTGGGATTGTCGGAGCAGTTGATGAACATTATAAATGTGAATACTGTGGCAATATAATTATGGATGTTATACGTAAAAAATAATAAGGAAGTCATATAAAATGAATGACAGATTATTAAAAAACATAAATGATTTGTTCAGACCTTATGATTTGTTCAGTAATACGGGTCTGGAAAGAAACAGGGATAAAATGAAAACTGTTATACCTGATATAACGGAATCAGAAATAGTGGAACTTGAAAATTACCTGAAAGAATTTTATGAATATTGCAGTGAATACGGAAATAAACTCTCTGTTAAATATAAGCTTCCTTTTTTACCTCATAGTGATGAGGCTGAGAAGGATATAAAAGAATATATATCGTTATGTCAGGAAAAATATCCCGAAATTGACAGTGAACATATTCAGGAGTTATTCAGTACTATATGCTGGCTGTCAAACCGATAAATCAGAATTGAGAATAATTAAAAAGGGAGAAATATATTAAAATGAAAGAATATGAAATCGTAGTCGGACTTGAAGTCCACGCAGAACTTAATACAAAATCAAAAATATACTGCAACTGCCGTAACGCATTCGGTCTTGAAGTAAATACACAGATTTGTCCTATATGTATGGGTATGCCGGGAACTCTTCCGACTCTTAATGAAAAAGTTGTTGAGTATGCCATAAAAATGGGTCACGCTCTTAACTGTAAGATAAACAGCGTATGCAAGCAGGACAGAAAGAATTATTTTTATCCTGACCTTCCGAAAGCTTATCAGATTTCACAGGCAGAAGTTCCGCTTTGTGAAAATGGTCATCTTGATATAATGGTTGACGGTGTTGAAAAAACTATCGGCGTTACAAGAATACACATCGAGGAAGATGCCGGAAAACTTCTTCACGATGAATCATTCAGCGGTTCTCTTGTAGATTTGAACAGATGCGGTGTACCTCTTATTGAAATTGTTTCTGAACCTGATATAAGAAGTTCAGCAGAAGCCAAAGCATATCTTGATACTATCAAATCCATACTCCAGTATATAAATATATCTGACTGTAAAATGCAGGAAGGTTCTATAAGATGCGATGTAAATGTATCTGTAAGAGAAAAGGGAAGCACTGAGTTTGGAACAAGATGCGAAATGAAGAATGTAAACAGCTTTAGTGCAGCAGTCAGAGGTATTGAATATGAGGCAAAACGTCAGATTGAACTTCTTGAAGCCGGCGGTACTGTAATACAGGAAACAAGACGTTGGGACGATGCAAAGGGTATGAGCTTTACTATGAGAACAAAGGAAGACGCTCAGGATTACAGATATTTCCCTGAACCTGATTTGCTTACTATAGTAGTTGATGAAGCAAAAATAGAAGAGCTTAAAAATACTATTCCAGAACTTCCTAACAAAAAGATTTCACGTTATGTAAAAGAATACGGACTTTTACAGGTTGATGCTACTCTTATTGCTGAATCACTTGACAAATCAAAGCTTTATGATGAATGTACATCTATGAATAAATGCTCTCCTAAAACTCTTAGCAACTGGATTCTTTCAGATATATCCAAGTTTACAAATGATACAGGAAAGAGCATACTTGAAACAAAACTTACAGCTGAAAAACTCGTTGCACTTGTATGTGAAGTTGAAAAGGGAACAATTTCAAATTCATCAGCAAAGAAAATATTTGATATTATCATCAAAGAGGATAAAGACCCTGTCAAGCTTATTGAAGAACTTGGACTCGCTCAGAATTCTGATGACGGATTCCTTGAACAGCTTGCAAAAGATGTTCTTTCAGCAAATGAAAAATCTGTTAATGACTATAAAAACGGAAAAACAAATGCCCTTGGATATCTTGTGGGACAGTGTATGAAAGCTTCAAAGGGCAAGGCAAATCCTGGCAAGGTGAAAGAAATAGTAACAAGACTGCTTTCTGAATAAAATCAATTAATAAAAAACAAAAGAATAAGGAAAATTAAATGAAAATAAAATTTAATTCAAGGTACAACACAGTATCAGCTTATGTTGTCTTTACTTTTACAATATGCCTGATGGTGCTGGTTCTCATATTCAAATTTTCGATAATACAGATTTATCTGAATAAGATTTTGAAAATACTTGCACCTATAATCTGGGGACTTGTAACGGCATATCTTTTAAATCCTCTGCTGAAATTTGTTGAAAAGTATATCTCAAAGCTGACCAATCGCAAAAAAGAAAGAAGGTCACTTACAAGAGGTATTTCAATAGCAGTTGTTATGATAATATTCTTTCTGCTGGCTTTTGCACTTATAGCGAATGTAGTTCCTGAAATACTGAACAGTATAAAGAATATCCTGAATAATATGCAGAGCTATCTGGATAATTCACAGAAATTTTTACAGGGTCTTCTTGAAAAACTTAATAAAAAGAGTCCTGAACTACTTAATTTTATAAACAGTCAGTTCAGTAATATAGAATCTGTTCTGTTATCACTTGCCAATACTCTCCAGCCACAGATTGAAAATATCTTTTCAAAAGATGGTCTTATTGCAAGTCTTACAGGCGGGGCTTGGTCAATCATAATGGGGCTTAAAGATTTCCTTATTGGAATTATAGTATCTATATATCTTCTTTTCAGCAAGGAGAAATTTGCATTTCAGTCCAAAAAAACAATCTATGCTTTGTTTAATGAAAAGAACAGCAGTAAAATTTTAAGAATTACTAATGATGCCAACAATAAATTTATAAATTTTCTGGTTGGAAAGGCTATAGATTCCTTTATAATAGGAATAATTGCTGTTTTATATCTCACCATAAGAAATATGCCTTATGCCTCACTTATAGGAATAATAATAGGTGTAACAAATATGATACCATTCTTCGGACCATTTTTCGGAGCAGTTCCGTCAGCAGTCCTTATACTTCTTTCAAATCCGGAAAGAACACTTGAATTTGTAATATTTGTACTTGTTCTTCAGCAGTTTGACGGAAATATCTTAGGTCCTAAAATTCTTGGAAATCAACTTGGTATTTCAGCATTCTGGATACTTGTTTCTATTCTGATAGGCGGTGGAATATTCGGATTTGTTGGTATGATTCTTGCCGTTCCATTCTTTGCGGTAATATATCCTGTATTTGTAAATCATATCAATGAAAAATTAAAGAGCCGACGTAATCTTCCACCTGATTTGCTTCCGGAACCAGTAGGAGTTCCTGTAAAAGAACCTTCAGAAACTAAAAAGAAAGATAACAATAAATAAACTGAATAAAAAATTACAGGAGCATTAATGCTCCTGTTTTTTGTATTAATTTCCGTAATAAGCTTTAAGATACATATTTTTTATTTCGCTCATAAGCGGATAACGTGGATTAGCTCCTGTGCATTGGTCATCAAATGCAAGCTCGGTCATTTTGTCAAGCTTTTCCAGAAATTCATTTTCATCAATTTCGTATTCTTTTATAGATGATTTAATTCCGACAGCATTTTTCAGATTTTCTATACGTTCAATCAGTTTTTCAAATATATCATAATTATCTTCTCCGGAAAGTCCTATATATCTACCTGCTTCTGCATATTTATTGAGACAGTTCGGATATTGATATTGGGAAAATGATCCCATTTTAGCTGGTGCTTCTGAAATATTGAATCGCATAGTTTCTGTAATAAGAAGTGCGTTTGCTATACCGTGTGGAAGATGAAAAAATGCACCAAGTTTATGTGCCATTGAGTGACATACTCCCAGAAATGCATTTGCAAAGGCAATACCTGCCATTGTGGAAGCATTTGCCATTTTTTCTCTTGCATAGAAATCATTGCCATCACTGTAAGCTTTCGGAAGATATATAAATATATTTTTCATTGCACCTAATGCAATAGAATCAGTATAATCTGATGCCATTACTGATACATAAGCTTCAAGTGCGTGAGTAAGAGCATCTATTCCTGAAGCTGATGTCAGACTTGGGGGTGCAGTCATCATTAAATCTGTATCTATTATTGCCATATTAGGCATAAGTTCATAATCTGCAAGAGGGTATTTTATTCCGGTTTTCTGGTCTGTGATTACTGCGAACGGTGTAACTTCAGAACCTGTTCCAGATGAAGTAGGCACAGCTATAAAACAAGATTTTTTTCCCATTGCAGGAAATTTATATATACGTTTTCTTATATCCATAAAACGCATTGAGAGGTCGGCAAAATCTGTATCAGGATTTTCGTACATAAGCCACATTATTTTAGCAGCATCAAGTGCAGAACCTCCACCGACAGCAATAATGCAATCAGGTTCAAAATTTCTCATACTTTCTGCACCTTTTTCTGTACTTTCAAGAGTCGGGTCGGGTTCAACGTCATAAAATATATTGTACTCTATTTCAAGTTCATTGAGTTTTCTGGTTACTGCGGAAGTCATACCGTTCTTATACAGAAAAGAATCTGTTACAATAAATGCACGTTTTTTTATACCCTTAAGTTCTTCAAGAGCAACGGGCAGACAACCTCTTTTAAAGTATACTTTTTTCGGAACTTTCAGCCAGAGCATATTTTCCCTTCTTTCTGCTACAGTTTTAATATTAAGAAGATGCTTTACACCTACATTTTCAGATGTGGAATTTCCTCCCCAAGAACCACATCCCAATGTAAGAGATGGTGTTAAATCAAAGTTATATAAATCACCTATACCACCTTGTGATGCTGGAGTATTTATTAATATACGGCAGGTTTTCATCCTGTGTGCAAATCTGCGGAGTTTGTCTTTTTGAGCAGATTCATTTATATATATTGCAGATGTATGACCATAACCGCCATCTTTGATAAGTCTGTCAGCTATATCAAGTGCTGTATTGAAATTTTCATATCTGTACATTGCAAGTATTGGTGAAAGTTTTTCACGTGCAAGTGGTTCTAAAATATCCGATGATTCGATTTCTGCAATAAGAATTTTAGTATTTTCAGGAACTTCGGATTTATCAAATCCAGCAAGTTCAGCAATACGACAGGCTGATTGTCCAACTATTTCGGCATTAAGCTTGCCGTTTTTAATCATTATATTTCTTATTTTCTGAATTTGTTCAGGATTCATAATCAGACAGCCTCTGTACTTGAATTCCTCTCTGACTTCATTATAAATTTCACTGTCAACTATTACAGACTGTTCAGAAGCACAAATCATACCATTATCAAAAGTTTTGGAGTGTATAATTGAATTTACTGCAAGTTTAATGTCAGCACTTTTTTCTATAATAGCCGGAGTATTTCCTGCACCTACTCCCAGAGCCGGTTTTCCACTTGAATATGCAGATTTAACCATTCCGAAACCGCCTGTTGCAAGAATAATGTCGGATTCTTTCATAAGATTATTTGTAAGTTCAATTGATGGTTCGTCAATCCAGCCTATAATATCTTCCGGAGCTCCGGCTTTTACTGCACTTTCAAGAGCTATTTGGGCAGTTCTGATAGTACATTTTTTTGCTCTTGGATGTGGAGATACTATAATACCGTTTCTTGTTTTAAGAGCTATCAGGATTTTAAAAATTGTTGTTGATGTAGGATTTGTTGTAGGAATAACTGCTGATATTAATCCTATCGGTTCTGCAATTTTCATAGTTCCATAGGCTTCGTTTTTTTCAATTATACCGCAAGTTTTTGTATTTTTATATATATTGTAGATATATTCAGAAGCATAATTGTTTTTTATAACTTTATCTTCTGGAATGCCCATTCCTGTTTCTTCTGATGCCATTTTAGCAAGTGGTATTCTTTCTGTATTAAGAGCAGTGGCAACTGCCTTGAAAATTTTATCTATTTTTTCCTGTGAAAATGACGAAAATTTTTCCTGAGCAGTTCTTACTCTTTTTATTATTTCTTGGAGGCTTTCCGGATTATTAACTTTCAAATCATTACTCATATTAAAACATATCCTTTCATTAATTCCAGTATGATATATATTTAATATTGTCTGTGAATATATATCATATATACTTAGTTGAAATTAACAAAAAGTTCTGTTTTCGACAACAATATTTTTGTATTTTTGGATATTGACATTTTTTGCAGGATATGCTATAATAATTAAGTCATATGGACAGGTGTCCGAGTGGTTTAAGGAGCTGGTCTTGAAAACCAGTGATACGGCAACGTACCGTGGGTTCGAATCCCACCCTGTCCGCTTAATAAAAACAGTCGATTTTTGAATCGGCTGTTTTTATTTTTTATGTATATAAAGAAATCCCCCCTGCTTTTCAGACAGGGGAAAAATTATTTCTATTTCAGATATTTATGTTCAAAATAAGGAAGTCCACATTTAAAAACTTTCCCGTTAAGATATGAAAGACTTGAATTTTCATCAAAATTAAATTCTACTGAATATGCACAGAGTGTCTGTATAAAACACTTGTAATTTTTGTTTATTTCAGTGATTCCATATTTTCCGTCTCCAAGAATAGGAGCATTAATATGTGCAAGATGAGCTCTTATCTGATGAGTTCTTCCGGTGATAAGTTCTATTTCGGCAAGTGTCAGATTATTGTATTGTTTTATAACACGATATTTAGTTATGATCTTCTTGTATCCTTCTATAAGTTCATCACTGATTTTTACTATATTTCCATTAGGCATTTTTTTATGATATGCTACGATAGTATCCATAACTGATGGAAGAGGTTTTACAGTAATACAATGATATTTTTTTGTGACTTTGTTTTCTTTTATAGCTCTGTTAAGTTCTTTAAGAGCCTTATAGTTTTTAGCAGCAATAACTATGCCACAGGTATTTTTATCAAGTCTGTTGCAGAGTGCCGGAGCAAATGAATTTTCATTATATGGTGAATAGATATTTTTTTTGTAAAGATAGCAACGTATTCTGTTTATCATATTATCATGATTGAAAGTGTCATCAGAATGAACAGAAATTCCCGTAGGCTTATCCACTATTAAAATATTATCGTCTTCATAGATTATATCAATATTGTAGTCTGCATTTAAAAATGATAAATCTATATTCTGGCTAAAAAATTCGTCTTTGGCATATATTTTTATATTGTCACCCTCTTTAAGAATAACAGATATATCCTTGCAGGTTTTTCCATTAAGCTTGATGTTTTTTTTTCTGAATAATTTGAACATCATACTTTTAGGAAGCTCTGGCAATGCTTTTAAGATAAATTTATCAATTCTTTGACCGCAGTCATTAGTTGCGATAGTAAATTCCTTCAAAAAAATCAGCCTCCTGTTTTTAATTAATCATCGCTAATTCTTATTATATCATATAAAAAAAAATAGTCAAATAAAAAATAAAGTATAAAAATCTATATATGTTATATTGCACAAAAAAACACAATCGTAGATGTTTAAAATAACGAATTATTTTCATTGCCTTGATTTTTTTTATTATTGAGTTTATAATAATATTGTAGCTTATATGTAAATAAAATCTATATTTTACTAATTAGGAATTTTTGAAAAGAAAGGATTGATTCCAATGAATAGAAAAAAATTTGTTGCACTTTGTACAAGTGTAGCTATAATGATTACTGGAATGATGAGCAGTACAGTATATGCTGAAAGCAATACGGCATCAGAATCATTTAATTACATAGAAAATATGGCTTCTGCGGAAGACGCTTCACAGAAAAATGATTTGCCAGCAGTAACATCTGTTGACAGTGAAAATAATATTGATGTTTTTGCTGTATATGATGCACATAAAAGATATGAAGAGGCATCAAAGCCTGATTCAAATGAATACATATTAAAAAACGGAATGGATGTATCTACATTTCAAGGCGATATTGATTTCAATGCAGCAAAAGAATCCGGCATTGAATTTGTTCTTATCAGAGCAGGCTATGGCAGGGAAACTTCTCAGGTAGATACAAGATTCCACGAAAATATTCAGAAAGCCAAAGAAGCTGGTCTGGATTGTGGTGCATATTGGTATTCATATGCTCTTACTCCTGAACAAGCTGTACTTGAAGCAGAGGCCTGCTATGAAACAATTAAAGATTATCAATTTGAATATCCTATAGTTTTTGATATAGAAGAAGAATCACAGAAACGTTTAAGTACAGCTACTATTTCTGCGATTATAGAATCATTCTGTTCAACTCTTGAAGAAAAGGGCTATTATGTATCACTTTACAGTTATGCAAGTTTTTTGAATTCAAAAGTATATCAGTCTACCCTGGAAAAATATGATGTATGGGTTGCACATTATGGTGTTTCCAGTCCTTCATATACCGGAAATTATGGAATGTGGCAGTATACAAGTGCAGGTTCTGTATCCGGAATAAAAGGCAATGTTGATTTGGATTATTCGTACAAGAATTATCCGTATCTTATGAGCAAGTATCATTTAAATGGATTCTGATAAAAAACATAAAGTTGATTCAGGGCGTATCATAATTTATATGATATGCCCTTGTTTGTTATTAATATTAGAAACAGTCTTAAAAGGAGCAATTTTTAATGATTTATTTTTATACAGGCGGTGCAGGAGAGGGAAAATCTTATGCCTTGACTGAAGCCATTAAGAATATAGATGACAGTGATATATGTGTGGTAGTTCCCGAACAGTATTCATATGAATGTGACAAAAACCTCTATAGATTATTAAAACCTAGAAAGTTTAACAGCATTAATACATTCAGTTTTAAAACTCTCACAGAAAAAATTCTTGAAGAGTATGGAGATGACCGTATACAGAGCCAATATGCAAACAGCAATAAAAAAGCAGTATTGATGCATCTTGCATTGAATGCAGTTTATGAATTACCAGACGATAATTTATTTTATAAAAAACAGTATAAGAAAAATGGATTTTCAGAATATATTTCAGAATTTATAAATGAAATAAAGCATTTCGGAATATCCCTTGATGAATTTAAAATCAAAATGGGAAGTTTCAGCGGAAAACTTTATGAAAAAATGAATGATATATTAAAGATATATCTTGAATATGAAAGACTTATGTCTGAATTCGGCTTTAAAGATAATCTTGATGATGCTGTTGTAGCATCACATATATCAGCAGAGAAAAAATATTTCAAAGGCAAGACTATTATTATAGATGAATTTGATGATTTCACAGGTGCAAGATATGAGATGATAAAATCAATGATAATGCACAGTAAAGATGTCTATATAGGTTTAAAAACAGAAGATGTTAATGCACCTGAATTTACCCTTTTTGATAACGTAAACAGTA
>CAMWNQ010000024.1 GCA_947175655.1 uncultured Clostridia bacterium
CACTTCTATAACCATACTATCATTTATAGTACAAAAAGAGGCAGATGCTTTTAATTTTCCACTCACTTCTCAGATAAAAAGTGAATCAGCAATAGTTATAAATCTTGATTCTGAACTTGTCATACATGAAAAAAATGCTGATGTTCAGCAGACTCCCGGTCCTCTTGTAAATATTATTACTGCAATAGTATGTCTTGAAAACTGCAAAGACCTTTCAGAAGAAATAACTATAAACGAAAATGTATATTCATCGCTTTATGACAGTGAATTCTATATGGATTTATGCTATGGAAATATTTATGATAAAGATGTCCTTACAATTGAAGATTTACTTTCTGCAATGATGCTTACTTCATCTTTTGAAGCTTCACAGACTCTTGCATATCGTTTTGGTGATGGTAATATTTCCAGCTTTGTTGATATGATGAATGAAAAAGCAAAGGAAATCGGCTGTACCTCAACCAATTTTACAAATCCTAATGGACTTTATGACCCTTCCCAGTATACAACCGCAAGGGATATGGCACTTATTACAGAATATGCCTTAAAAGTTCCTCACTTTGAAGAAATAGCCACAAGAACTTCACATACTCCAAGTCACCCTAATACAGAACGACATGTAATATATGAGGGTGACGACCCGTGGATATGGAATCATTCAAACCTTATGACTGATACTGATTCAGAATACTATTACAATGGTGTCAAAGGTATAAAAACTGCGAATACATCATCTACCGGAAGAAATCTTATAACTCTTGGAAGTAAAAATGGTCATAATTATCTTGTTGTACTTCTTAAAGCTCCTTTTGAAAACGCAGACGGTGAAAGAGTATTTTATCATCTTGAAGACGCTGAAACTATTTTTAATTGGGCTTTCAATCATTTTGCATATCAGGTTCTGCTATCTGATTCAAATGAAATAGATGAAATAGAAGTTGAACTCGGAGAAAATGCCGATTATGTACTTGTAAGACCTGAAAAAGAATTTTCATATCTCTGGTATGACGGCATAGACCTTGCTCTTATAAGACCTGAAACTCATTGTCCTGATACTATAAAAGCTCCTGTTGAACAAGGTCAAATTTTAGGAACGGTTGATTTAAAATATTCCGGTGAAACTCTCGGAACAGTAAATTTAATAGCTGTGTCCGGAGTAAAACGTTCAAAATCAAAATATAATGTTTATGCTGCCTCAAAGTTTATTGATTCACCATGGTTAAAGAATTCAATAATAATATGCTCAGTTTTATGCGGAATCTATATACTGGTATGTATTTATGCCTTTATATGCTACAAAAACAAATTAAAACCTGTAAAACCTATTTATGCCGTACCAAAAAAATCAAATAAAACTAAAAGCAATAATAAAAATATGACAGAAAAAGTAAATCAGTCAAAATCAGCATCAAAAACCCAGACCAATAAAAAAGACAATACCAAAAAATAATCTGCACGGACGGGATAACTTTTTAATTCCGTCCGTTTTTTTAATAATCATATATTTTTAAAAAGGAGAATATTATATGGAACTTAAATATCTCAGACTTTTATCAAAAGAATATCCGTCTATTGAATCAGCAGCAAGTGCAATAGTCAACTTCAATGCTATAAGAAGTCTTCCGAAAGGTACGGAATATTTTTTCAGTGACCTTCACGGAGAATACGAAAGCTTTCTTCATCTTTTAAAAAGTGCGTCAGGTCTCATTAAAAATAAAATTGATAAAGTTTTCGGAAAAAGTATAACAGCTTCCGAAAGAAAAAATCTTGCAAATTTAATATACTATCCCGAAAAAAGAATGAAAGAACTTGAAAGTTCCGGAAAACTTACAGATGAATGGAAAAAGATAACTATATACCGTCTGATTCTTGTATGTGAAAGTGTATCCGCCAAGTATACACGTTCAAAGGTAAGAGAAAAATGTCCTAAAGATTTTGTATATATTCTTGATGAGCTTCTTAATGTTACTGATGATATTAATAAAGATTTCTACTATGAAGAAATAATATCATCTATCATAGAAACAGGAATATCAGAACATTTTATAGCATCAGTTTGCAATTTAATTCAGGCTATTGCAATAGACAAGCTCCATATCATTGGTGATATTTTCGACAGAGGACCAAGAGCTGATATTATTATAGATGAACTTATGAAACGTTCTGATGTTGATATTCAATGGGGAAATCATGATATTTCTTGGATTGGTGCTTGCTCCGGAAATAAATCCCTTATAGCTAATGTAATAAGAATAGCTATAAGTTATAACGGATTTGATGTTCTTGAAGATGGATATGGTCTTAATCTAAGGGCATTATCAATATTTGCAAGTGAAGTATATAAAGATGATGACTGTAAGGAATTTATGCCTCATCTGCTTGATGATAATAAATACGATTCAGTTGATACAAAACTTACCGCTAAAATGCATAAAGCTATTACTATTATACAATGCAAGCTTGAAGGTCAGCTTATTGAAAGACACCCAGAATATAATATGAATCATAGAAATCTGCTTCCGAAAGTCGATTTCAAATCAGGTACAATAAATATAAACGGCAAAAGTTACACTCTTAAAGATAATAATTTTGTAACTGTCAATCCGGATTCTCCTCTTGAACTCACTCCAGCTGAAGAAAATCTTATGAATATACTTTCAGTATCATTCAGACACAGTCGTCAGCTTAACAGACATATAAAATTTTTGTATTCTCACGGCAGTATGTATAAGGTCTGCAACAGCAATCTTTTATATCACGGCTGTATACCTATGACGGAAAACGGCAGTTTTGAAAGTATGAATATCGATGGGAAAGAATATTCAGGGAAAAAACTTCTTGACCGTATAAATGATATTGTAAAAGAGGCATATTATGGAAATTATAATACCGATTCAAAAAATAAAGCCTGTGATTTTATGTGGTACTTATGGTGTGGAGCAAAATCTCCGATATATGGAAAAGATAAAATGGCTTTCTTTGAAAGATATTTTATTGATGATTTAGAACTTCATAAGGAAATCTATAATCCTTATTATACATTAAGTGATAATCCTGAAATATGCAATAAAATATTAAAGGAATTCAATATCAATCCAGAATCAGGACATATTATAAATGGTCACGTTCCTGTAAAAATAAAGGACGGAGAAAGTCCAATAAAAGCAGGAGGTAAACTCTATGTCATAGACGGCGGAATATCAAAAGCATATCGTACGAAAACAGGAATTGCCGGATATACTTTAATATATGACTCCCACAGCTTACAACTTGCTGAGCATACACCATACAATCCGGATTTGTCCGAATATTATGCCCCGAATGTATACATAGTCGAAAAAATGAAAGAACGTGTAAATATATCCGATACTGACTACGGAAAAGAACTTGAAGAAAATATAAAAGACCTCAAAGACCTTATCAAAGCTTACAGAAATGGCATCATTCAGGAAAACCCGTAAATATTTCACCGCATTTTCAGATATAATAATATTAAAAATAAAAATGCGGAGGAAATCAGAAAATGAAAAAAATAATATTATTTATTATTACTTCACTGTTTTTGAATGTTCAGAATTTTATGTTAAATGCATATGCCGAAGAAAGTCAGAATGATAAAATTTCATATGTTCTTATGGAATCTGAAACAAAAACCATTATTGATAGTCAAAATCCTGATTTGAAAGTAAACTGCGGATATATGTCAAAACTTATGTCCATTTTAATTATTGCTGAGGCAATAGAAACAGGAAAATTTAGACTTGATGATAATTTAACTGCCTCGTCATCTGTTACTGGCACAAAAGGTTCAATAATATGGCTTCAGCAAGGTGACACTCTCACTGCTGACGAACTTTTAAAAGGTTTAATAATAGGAAATGCAAATGATGCTTTGACTGTACTTGCTGAAAAATCGCACAGGTCTATTGATGAATTTGTTTCCCAGATGAACAGCAAGGCTTTTGATTTGGGGTTAAGAGATTCAGCATTTACAAATCCATATGGGTATTATTCAGAAAAAGATTACTCAACAGCACACGATATAGCATTGATTTCAGCAGAACTTTCAAGATATGACTTTCTTACTCCATATTTTCAAACATGGCGTGATTTTATAAAAGAAGGTAAAACTGAACTTGTAAATGAAAATACTCTTTCACGTACTTTTGATGGTCATATGGGATTTAAGGCATCCCATTCAGATAATTCAGGATATTGCATATCAGAAAAAGCTATTAAAGATGATTCTTCATATATAGCTGTTGTTCTTGGTGCAGAAGATGAATATACTTCTTTTTCAACGGCAAAAAACCTTATCAACAAGGGTTTCAGAGAATATAAAGTTACAGTACCGGGATTTCTTGATGAACTTCTTCTGCCAATGAAAGTAAAGGAAGGTGAAGAAACTGCCGTTGAAATTATGCTTGAATCACAGAATAGTATTGTTATACCAAAATCAGCCTCGGAACTTACCAATAAAATAGTCATACCCGATTATATTACTGCTCCTGTAAAAAATGGGCAGAAAATCGGTACACTTGCGTTCTATAATGACAAAACTCTTGTATTTGAAACCAGCATTATAACAAAAAATGAAGTAAAAAAGTCGTCTTTGTTGTTTACTGTTAAAAAAAGTTTGTCAAATTTACTGAAATTATAATAATTTATTTGTAATATTTGCACAATTATGTCCGTTTGCTCTTGCAAAAAATTTCAAAATATTGTATGATATTATTGAAGTGGAAAAATATTATATAATCTGCTTTTTATGACGTTCATTGGAGGTTTTTAAAATGTCTTTAAAACTTAATACAAAATATCTCGAAAGTTTTATCAATGCTGATGAACTTACAGGGATTAAATCACAGGTTGAAACTGCCGGAAAAATTTTACACGACAAAACTGGTCTCGGCAATGATTTCCTTGGCTGGCTGTCACTCCCTACTGATTATGATAAGGAAGAATTCGCAAGAATTAAGGCTGCTGCTAAAAAAATACAGTCAAATTCTGATATTCTCATAGTTATCGGTATTGGTGGTTCATATCTTGGTGCAAGAGCTGCCATAGAATTCCTTAAATCACCTTTCTACAACAATATGAAGAAAGAAACACCTGATATTTATTATGTAGGAAATAATATAAATCCTACTTATCTCAATGAAGTTATTTCACTTTGCGAAGGCAAGGATTTCGCTGTCAACGTAATTTCAAAATCAGGTACTACTACAGAACCTGCTCTTGCTTTCAGAGTATTTAAAAAGCTCGTTGAGGATAAATATGGCAAGGAAAGTGCAAAGGACAGAATATTCTGCACTACTGACAAGGAAAGAGGTACTCTCAAGGGTCTTGCAAACACAGAAGGTTATGAAACTTTTGTAATTCCTGATGATGTAGGTGGTCGTTTCTCTGTTCTTACTGCTGTTGGTCTTCTTCCTATAGCTGTAGCTGGTTGTGATATTGACAAGCTTATGGAAGGTGCTGCAAAGGCTCAGGCAGACTTTACTGCTGACTTTGATAACAATGACTGTTATAAATATGCTGCTCTCAGAAATATCCTCTACAGAAAAGGCAAAGCCGTTGAACTTCTCGTATCTTATGACCCTGCTTTTGTTACTATGGCTGAATGGTATAAACAGCTCTTCGGTGAAAGCGAAGGTAAAGACAATAAAGGTCTTTTCCCTGCATCTGTTGTATTCTCAACAGACCTCCACTCAATGGGTCAGTATATTCAGGAAGGCTCAAGACTTATGTTTGAAACAGTCGTTGATATAAAGACACCTAAAAAAGATTTATTCCTCGAAGACAATGCTGAAAACCTCGATGGTCTTAACTTCCTCACAAATCAGAATATGTCTGTTGTAAACAGAAAGGCTTTTGAAGGTACTGTACTTGCTCATACTGAAGGCGGTGTACCTAATATCATTATTGAACTTGATGATACTTCTGAATTTTCCCTCGGATACCTCATCTATTTCTTTGAAAAAGCTTGTGCTGTTTCAGGATACGTTCTTGGTGTAAATCCGTTCAATCAGCCAGGTGTTGAAAGCTACAAGTCAAATATGTTTGCTCTTCTCGGAAAACCTGGATATGAAGACCGCAAGTCTGCTCTTGAAGCTAAGCTCGGTTAACATCTAAGCAATTTAAAAACTAAAAAATATAAAAAGGAGTATACTCATATGATTAAACTTATTACAGGTAAAAAAGGTACTGGAAAAACAAAGACTCTCATCAATATGATAAACGACGCTGTAAAAAATACTAATGGCTGTCTCGTATGTATCGAAAAAGGTGAAACTCTCAGACGTGAAATCAGCTACAAAGTAAGATGGTGCAGTGTTGAACAGTTCGGAATTTCAAACTTTGACGGTCTTTATGGTTTCGTTGCTGGTATGCTCGCAGGCAACTATGACATAAAGGAAATTTTCGTTGACGGAATTTTCAAAATCTGTGGCAATGATACAAATTTACTCGGCGAACTTCTCAATAAACTCAACACACTTACAGGCGATGATACTATTGTTGTATTCACAATTTCAGCTGATAATTCAGAACTTCCTGACAGCGTTAAAAAGTTTATCGACTAATAATATCTGATATTTTATGCTTTATACATTGCGGAGTCTGAAAAACTGTCTCCGCATGTAAAAAAAATTTGCCGATTTCTATTGACATATTATTTTTATTGGTGTATAATGTAACTTGTAATGCTCCAGAGGTTCAAATGCTATGATTATTTATTTAAAACAACTCTTTAATATTATAGGTGAATTCAAATCCATTGACTATAAAATTATGCCTGATGAGCTTTCAGGTACTGGTCTTTCTTTTGTTTCGCCTGTTCATGTAAAAGGCGAAATTTGCAACAGAGCAGGAATTGTCAGCCTTTCATTTTCAGTTGATTTTAAGCTTCATATAATATGTGACCGATGTCTTAAAGAACTGGACAGAGATTATCACTATAATTTTGAACATACTGTTGTTGCTTCTGCCAGCAGAAACAATGACGAATATATCGTAGCTGAAAAAGAGAGCATTGACTTAAACAATATTGCTGTTTCGGATTTGCTTCTTGAATTTCCTTCAAAGATTTTATGTAATGATAACTGCAAGGGATTATGCATAAACTGCGGTTGTGATTTGAATGAATCCGAATGTAATTGTTTAGAAAAATAATGCTTTTACTAAGCTTTCATTAAGGAGGTGCTACGAATGGCTGTACCAAAGAGAAAAACTTCCAAAGCAAGACGTGACAAGAGACGTTCAAGCGTATGGAAACTCGATATGCCTGCTATGAGCAAGTGCGATCACTGCGGTGCTATTAAAGCTCCACACAAAGTATGCAAAAACTGTGGTTTTTATAAGGGCGTTGAAGTTCTTAAAATGGACGCTGAATAATTATGCGTTTCCATATATGCACGGTGGAGAGGAGGAGAAATCTTTCTCTCTTTTTTTATTCTTATTTTAAATATAGGGTGACAATATGGTTAAAATAAAAAATATTATCAAAGATTCTCCGGCATTTAGAACCCATAAGCTTGCTGGAGGTGATACTCTTATAAGCATAAACAATCATGAAATAAATGATGTTCTTGATTATATGTATTATGCTTCAGAAAATGAAATATCTATCAAAGCAATCCGTGAAAATACTGAATTCTGTGTAAATATATCTAAAAATGAATATGATGACTTGGGTCTTGAATTTGAAACTTTTCTAATGGATAAAAAACAATCCTGCTGTAACAAATGTGTTTTCTGTTTTATAGACCAGATGCCTCCTAATATGCGTGAAACTCTTTACTTTAAAGATGATGATGCACGACTTTCATTTCTTCACGGAAATTATGTAACTTTAACAAATCTGAACCAAAATGATATTGACAGAATTATAAAGATGAAACTTAATGTCAATGTTTCCGTACACACGACAAATCCGGAGCTGAGATGTAAAATGATGCATAATAGATTTGCCGGTGAAAAGCTTCAATATCTTTATCAGATGGCTGAAAACGGTATAAATCTGAACTGTCAGATTGTTCTCTGCCCTGAGTTGAATGATGGTCAAGAACTCCGTAGAACTCTTAATGATTTGGGAAACCTTATGCCTAATATATCCAGCATCGCCGTTGTTCCGGTAGGACTTTCAAAATACAGAAATGGTCTTTATCCGTTGAAAATATTCAATAAAAAAACTGCCAGTGATGCAATTGATATTATACAGGAATTTCAGAATGATTTTCTTGAAAAATATAATACCCGACTTGTATTTCCCTCAGATGAATTCTTTCTTATAGCTGAACGTGAAATTCCAAATTCAGATTACTATGAAGATTTTTCACAGTATGAAAATGGTGTTGGTATGATAAGGTCAATCAAAGATGAATTCTATGACGCTCTTGAAACCGCTGATTTTAATATTTCTGATAATTCATATCGTCATATCTCAATAGCAACCGGATATTCCGCCTTTGATACTATAAAAAAATTTGCTGAAGATGTAGAAAAAAAATGGAGCAATCTTAAATGTGATGTGCATCGCATACGCAATGATTTTTTCGGAGAAACTATTACTGTTGCCGGACTTATAACTGCTCAGGATATTATAAAACAACTCAACGGAAAAAATCTGGGTGAAGAACTTCTTATACCTTCGGCTATGCTAAGACAGGATACCGATATTTTTCTTGATGATTTAACTGTTTCTGATGTTGAAAGTAAGCTTAATATAAAAATAACCACCACTGAAAACGACGGATTTGCACTGCTTGATGCAATTCTTGGTATTTAATTTTATTATTTTATTGTAAAAAGAAAGGGGATTAAAAAAATGTCATTACCTGTTGTTGCAGTAGTAGGTCGTCCGAATGTTGGAAAATCTACACTTTTTAACAAATTAATCGGACAGAGACTCTCTATAGTTGAAGATACTCCGGGAGTTACCCGTGACAGAATATATTCAAAATGCGAATGGCGAAACCGTGAATTTATGATTGTAGATACAGGAGGAATCGAACCTCAGAGCGATGATGTCATTCTTTCACAGATGAGAAGACAAGCTGAAATTGCTATGGATAAAGCTGATGTAATTGTATTTGTTACTGATATAAGATGTGGTGTTACTGCCGATGACCATAACGTTGCTACTATGCTTCTCAAAAGCGGAAAACCTATTGTTCTTGCTGTAAATAAATGCGATTCACTCGGAGAACCTCCACTCGAATTATACGAATTTTACAATCTCGGACTTGGTGAACCTTTCCCCATATCCTCTTCTCACGGTCACGGAACGGGAGATTTGCTTGATGAGGTATTCAAATATCTTCCTGATGAAAATGCTGAAGATTATGATGAAGAATATATAAAAGTAGCCATTATAGGAAAACCAAATGTAGGAAAATCATCACTCGTAAACAGAATAGCCGGCGAAGAACGTGTTATTGTTTCAAATATTGCAGGAACTACCCGTGATGCAACAGATACAGTAATAGAAAATGAACACGGCAAGTTTGTTCTTATAGATACTGCCGGAATAAGAAAAAAATCAAAGGTAATCGAAAAAGTAGAACATTATAGTGTACTGCGTGCTTATATGGCTGTTGACCGTGCAGATGTATGTATTATAGTGATAGATGCAGAAGTCGGATTTACTGAACAGGATTCTAAAGTTGCTGGATATGCTCACGAAAAAGGCAAAGCCTGTGTAGTAGCTGTAAACAAATGGGACGCTGTTGAAAAAACTGACAAGACTATGCAGGAATACCGCAAAAAACTTGAAAATGATTTCAGCTTTATGTCATATGTACCGTTTATATTTATATCTGCTAAAACGGGGCAGAGAGTACAACAGCTTTTTGAATTGATAAAATATACCTATGACCAGAATTCAATGAGAATTTCAACAGGTATGCTTAATGATGTTCTTTCATATGCCACTACAAGAGTACAGCCTCCTTCTGATAAAGGCAGACGACTTAAAATATACTATATGACACAGCCATCTACTAAACCTCCTACTTTTGTAACTTTTGTAAACCGTGCGGATTTATTCCACTTCTCTTACCAACGATATCTTGAAAATCAAATCAGGGAAACTTTCGGACTTGAAGGTACTCCTGTTAAATTTATCGTCCGTGAACGTGGAGGAAGTGACAAATGATGATATTTTTTTCCTGTCTGATAGCCTCTCTGATAGGTTATTTTCTGGGCAGTTGTAATTCATCTATAATAGTTGTAAAACTTCTTAAAGGCAAGGATATACGTGAATATGGAAGCAATAATGCTGGCCTTACAAATACTCTGAGATGCTTTGGCAAGGGTTGTGCTTTACTGACTCTTATAGGAGATTTAACAAAGGGCGTTGTTGCCGTATTGCTTTCACGTCTTATATGCTCTCTTATGAATGCCGGAATTAATGGCGGTGATATTCATTATATCGGATATATTGCCGGATTTTTTGCAATACTAGGTCATATCTTCCCCATATATTATGGATTCAGAGGAGGAAAAGGAGTGCTTGTTGGTGTATCAATCTTTATAGTAACTGACCCTCCTGTATTTCTTATACTTATCCTTATATTTATATTTATTCTTGTTATTTCAAAATATGTATCACTTTCTTCTATAATATCAGCAGGATTAGCTCCTTTTATTACATTTGTATTTCACGGCTTAATATATGATGAACCGTTAAAATATGCTCTGCTCTATTCAATTTTATCACTTCTGATGTCATCAGTTATAATATATATGCATAAATCTAATATAGAGCGTTTAAAAAATGGTGTGGAAAATAAATTTTCATTCAATTCAAGCAATACAAAAAAATAGGAGCGTGATTATTATGGCAAAAATTACTATTCTTGGTTCAGGCGGATTTGGTTTAAGTCTTGCTGTGATGGCTGAGAAATTTGGACACAGTGTTACAGTATGGTCAAAATTTCAAAGCGAAATAGACAGCATAAGAGCAAAAGGTGAACATCTTGAAAAACTGCCCGGAGTTCCGATATCTGAAAAGATAGTATTGTCAAGTGATATTTCTTGTATATCCGAATGCGACATACTTATTTTCGGAATACCTTCAACATTTGTAAGAAGTGTAGCACGTGAAGCAAAACAATATATAAATGATGATATGATTATTTTAAATACCGGAAAAGGCATTGAAGACGGTTCTTTAAAATTTTTAAGTGATGTGCTTGAAGAAGAACTCGGAACTGAAAAAATTGTTGTTCTTTCCGGACCTTCTCACGCTGAAGAAGTTGCAAGAGCTATTCCTACAACAGTTGTAGCTGCATCTAAAAATATAAAATACGCTGAATATGTTCAGGAAACCCTTTCAAATAAAGTATTCAGGATTTATATAAACAATGATGTTGTCGGATGTGAAATAGGTGGAGCTTTGAAAAATATAATTGCTCTCTGTGCAGGAATCTGTGACGGTCTGGGATATGGTGATAATACAAAAGCCGCATTAATGACCAGAGGAATTCACGAAATTGCATGTCTCGGAAGTGCTGTGGGTGGTCGTCTCGAAACTTTCAGCGGTCTTACTGGAATAGGAGACCTTATTGTAACCTGTACAAGTATGCATAGTAGAAACAGACGTGCTGGAATTCTTATAGGTCAAGGCATTTCTCCTGATGAAGCGGTAAAGAAAGTCGGAACTGTTGAAGGCTATCACTGCTGTAAAACTGCATATGAACTGGCAAAAAAAATAGACATAGAAATGCCTATTACAGAACAGCTTTATAATGTTCTTTTCCGTGGCTATGATGTAAGACAATCATTAAATATACTTATGTCACGTCCTAAAAAACACGAAACAGAATCTTTTTTTAAAATGAATCTTGATTAAATTATAAGCGGACAGATTTTTTAGAAATCTGTCCGCTGTTTTATAAATTATTATAAATCGTTTCTTATAATATCATCAAGAGTTTCTCTTTTAACAACTACTCTTGATTCTCCATTTTTTACAAATACTACTGGCGGTTTTGGTATTCTGTTATAATTTGAAGACATTGAGTAATTATATGCACCTGTTGCACATACAGCAATAATATCACCTGAATCAGCGTGCTGAAGTGGCATATTCTCACCTATCAAATCACCGCTTTCACAGCATTTTCCAGCAATAGTTACCTTTTCGCTTCTTTCTTCAGATGCCTTATTTGCTACAATTGCTTCATATTCAGATTGATATAATATATATCTTGGATTGTCACACATACCACCATCAATAGATATGTAAGTTCTTATATTTGGTATTTCTTTTCTTGCACCTACTGTATAAAGAGTAATACCGGCAGGAGCTGCAATAGAACGTCCCGGCTCAATGATGATAAATGGAAGATTTATGCCAAGTTCATCACACATCTTATGTACTTTTTCAGATACTCTTTCCATATAAGTTTCATAAGGTACAGGGTCATCTGAATTAAGGTATTTTATTCCAAATCCACCACCAAGATTAAGTTCTTTTACTTCAAAACCAAGTTCATTTTTAATTTTTGCAATAAATCCAAGCATAACTTCCGCAGCAGATTCAAACGGGTCTATATCAAATATCTGTGAGCCTATGTGACAGTGAAGACCCCTTAAAACGATATTTTCTGAAGATATAGCCTTTTTAACAGCTTCAAATGCTTCACCTGTTTCGAGTGCAAAACCGAATTTGCTGTCAATCTGACCAGTTCTTATAAAATTATGAGTATGAGCATCAATGCCTGGTTTTATTCTGAACATTATTTTTGCAACAATGCCTTTTTCTTTTGCAATAGTATTGAGTCTTTCAAGTTCAGGGATATTGTCAACTATTATATGACCAATTTTATTTTCAACTGCAAATGCTATTTCTTCATCAGTTTTATTATTGCCGTGGAAACATATCTTATCACAGTCAAAACCGGCTTTTATTGCTGTATAAAGTTCACCGATTGAAACCACATCAAGTCCGATTCCCTCATCCTTCATTACCCTGCACATCTCAGTACAGCAGAATGCCTTACTTGCATAGCATACAAGACCGTTTCCACCATAAAATTTTTCAATGCTTGATTTAAAGCTTCTGCAATTCCTTCTTATAAGCTCTTCATCCATTACATACAGAGGAGTACCATATTCTTTTGTAAGATTTATGGTATCAACACCACCTATCGTAAGATTTCCTTTTTCGTTTACTGAAAGATTTTCAGATACAAACATAACTTTTTACTTCCTTTCAAAAATATATTATTCCTCTGATGATATGTCATCAATAATGCTTCTTATTTCGTCAACACCTTCAAAAGTCTGTGATGAAAAAGGAACTATATGAATCATATCAAAATAAGGTATTTCCGTTTTAAATGCTTCCATACGCTTTTCACGTTCTATTTTTTTAAGCTTATCAGCCTTTGTTAGAATTATAACAAAAGGCATTTGCATTTCAACAAGATAATTTATCATATCTATATCATCTTTTGTAGGAGCGTGACGCATATCTATAAGTGAAAATACAAGTCTTATATCACGGTCTGAATTCAGATAACTGTCTATAAGCCCCGACCAGCGTTCTTTTTCAGATTTTGCAACTTTTGCATATCCATAGCCAGGCAAGTCCACAAAATAAATATTTTCAAGAGTATAGAAATTTATATTAGCAGTCTTCCCCGGAACAGAACTCACTCTTGCAAGATTTTTTCTGTTGAATATCTTGTTTATAAGAGTTGACTTTCCAACATTTGAACGCCCTGCAAATGCAATTTCCATTTTTTCACAAGCTGGAATCTGTGAAAACTTTCCATATGATGCAAAGAATTCAGCTGTATTGTAATTCAAAATATCACCCCCAGTTATACTGAATTTACTATAGAAGATATAAGTTCTGTGTCTTCTACA
>CAMWNQ010000025.1 GCA_947175655.1 uncultured Clostridia bacterium
CGGCATACGAGATCTAGTACGGTCTCGTGGGCTCGGAGAGGGGTATAAGAGACAGAAATATAATATTACTGTTGCTGGCACAGGTTATGTTGGACTATCAATAGCTACTTTATTATCCCAGCATAATAAAGTTACTGCTGTTGATATAATACCGGAAAAAGTCGATATGATTAACAAAAGAAAATCACCTATTCAGGATGAATATATTGAGAAATATCTTGCTGAAAAAGAACTTGACCTTACTGCTACTCTTGATGCTGAGTCAGCCTATAAAGATGCTGATTTTATAGTAATTTCAGCACCCACCAATTATAACAGCAAAAAGAATTTTTTTGATACAAGTGCTGTTGAGAATGTTATAAGTCTTGTTATGAAATATAATCCGAAAGCAGTTATGGTAATCAAATCAACGGTTCCCGTAGGATATACTGAATCAATACGTAAAAAAACTGGAAGTAAAAATATTATATTCAGTCCGGAATTTTTACGAGAATCAAAAGCACTTTATGATAACCTCTATCCAAGTAGAATAATAGTGGGAACTGATGCAGAAGATGAAAAACTCACAGAATCAGCTCACATATTTGCAAATCTTCTTCAACAAGGTGCTTTGAAAGAAAATATTGATACTTTATTTATGGGATTTACTGAGGCAGAAGCAGTCAAACTCTTTGCGAATACTTATCTTGCACTCAGAGTATCATATTTTAATGAACTGGATACTTATGCAGAAATGAAAAATTTAAATACACAGCAAATTATTGAAGGTGTATGTCTTGACCCAAGAATAGGAACACATTATAATAATCCGAGTTTTGGATATGGTGGGTATTGTCTTCCTAAGGATACAAAACAGCTCCTTGCAAATTATGCTGATGTTCCTGAAAATCTTATTGAAGCTATAGTTGCATCAAACAGCACAAGAAAGGATTTTATTGCTGACAGAGTTCTTCAGAAAGCTGGTTATTATAGTTATGGTGATGAAAATGTATTTGACAGTTCAAGAGAAAAAAAAGTTGTTATAGGAATTTACAGACTTACTATGAAATCTAATTCTGATAATTTCCGTCAGAGTTCGATACAAGGTGTTATGAAACGCATAAAAGCCAAGGGGGCAGAAGTAATTGTATATGAACCCACTCTTAAAAATGCTGAAACTTTCTTTGGAAGCAGAATAGTAAATAATCTTGATGAATTCAAAAATATATGTGACGCTGTAATAGCTAACAGATATGACAGTTGTCTTGATGATATTAAAGACAAGGTTTATACAAGAGATATATTTAAAAGAGATTAATTAAAATTAATATTTTGGAATAAAAAAATATGAATATTATTGTAACAGGCAGTGCAGGATTTATTCCTCTTCCACATTAGAAAGATGCTCTTAAAAGACATTTAGATGTATTAAACAATAACATATAAAAAATCGTTCTTTTAGTTCGATACTCATAAAGAAGTTTAAGCCCCAAAGCAATTATTGATAACTGCTTCGGGGCTTGTTGTTAATATTCGATTACTCGCATAAATCAGAATTTTCGCTTACTTATTGTGGGAAACCATATAAACTAAAATAAACAATCATAGAAATAACATCAATTAAAACAATTATTCCTAAAATAATTGTAACAATCTTTAAACCACGTTTAGCCTTTTTCTTGTTTTCATCTGTTAATACTTTTTCCTTTAGTTCATTTACAATTTGTGACTTAGTAGAAGTTTCCCCAATGTGTGTTGGTACTTTATCCATCACTAATTCATCCAAGGAAATCTCAAATAAATCACTAATCGCAATCAGTTTTTCCATATCAGGTGTCGAATCCCCCACCTCCCATTTCGAAATAGTTTGTCGCGAAACATTTAAACAACTAGCAAGTTCTTCTTGTGATAAGCCTTTTTGTTTTCTGAGATGATACAATTTATTATTAAATTCCATTTTTATTAATCCTACCTTTTCGTCTTTTTAATATAACAAACAAAAACAATCCTAGCACTATTGTTGTAATAATACTTGCTTCTATTCCATACTCTGCACCATTAAGCATATTTGCACCTTTTACACTAAAAAGAATTACACCTTTTGAAATACTTTCACTTCCACTTAGAGACAATCCCATAATCCCATATAAAATAAAATTCCATATACTATGTAATCCACAAGCAATCCAAATATTAGCCCTCCACAAAACAAGTATCGAAAAAATAATTGAAATTAAATACAAATTTATTATTCCCACTATAGCATACACAAAATTTGCTTCAAGTAAGCTAAACAAATGTGGAAAGACAAATACTGTTGAAATAATCATAATTGCTATTGGAATGGATATTCTTTTTTGTAATGATTTCAATAAAAATCCTCTACACATGATTTCTTCTGTCGCACCTTGAATCCCAAATGCTAATATCCATAAAATAAGGCTCTTAATATTTACATTTGTGTTAAATCCCGAAAATATCATTGAACCAAAAATACAACTGATACTTATTATTATGAACAATAGAATTATAGCAAGCAATGCTCCTGCCAGATAATCTACTATATTTCCTGAGAAGCCAATAGATTTAATAGTTCTTTTTTCAACAAATCTACAGTATGCAAATGTTACTAATGAAAAAATCATGAAACCATAATAAGGCAATAACTCACCAATCAGTCCTACTGGCATTACACCATGAAAAGGGTCATATCCCATGCAATATAATATCCCAATAATGATTCCTTCGCTTAAAACAGCTGAAAAACAATATATCAGCACAAATGCCAATAATTTCTTTATTATGTATTCTGTTACTGACATATCCATATTATTATTGAATGGACTTAAATTATAAATAATACTTTTCTTCATCAATATTTCCTCCTATAATTTGATAAAAATATTGTATCATTTTTATTTCTAAAAGACCACCAACCATTTTAAACAATTCGTCAATGTTGTTTGACAATTATGTTAAGTTTAGTTGCAATGCCTATTCACAAGCAGAATCAACGTAAAATTTCGATTTATTTTAGTAATAATTACACATCAAAGCCGCTACATTGTCAATAGAAACGTCATAGCACTTTTGACTGAAAATCATAAGTGCTATGACGAGAACTTCTTTATGAGTGCCCTTCTTTGTGGACAGATTTTTTTATATTTTATGGTATCAACTTTTCTTTATATCCATTGCAAGAATTTGTTCTTTTCTTTGAAGTATTTCATCAGAAAGAAGCATTTTTTCAGCATTTTCAAATCCTATTCTGGCAATAGTATCTGAGAATCTTTCACCAAATATTCCCTGTTCTCTGAAAAGAAGTATTGCTTTTTCTACTATTTTTATAACTTCTTCACGGCTTAAAATAATTTTTGATATGTACTTTGCTCTTGCCACTTGTTTTCCCCAACGTCCGCCTATGTATATGCGATATCCGTTGGTGTAATTGTCAAATGCTTTAAACGGACACTTATTAAAGCATCTTCCGCAGTGATTACAAGCATCTGCATTATATGATATTTTGCCGTCTTTAAGTTCAGATACTTTTATGGGACAGGCTTTTTCAATCTGACATACTTTACAACCTCTGCATTTTGATATGTCAACTGAAGGTACACGCTGTCCGATTATTCCTACATCATTCAAATCAGGCTTAACACAATTATTAGGACAGCCTCCGACAGCAATCTTAAACTTATGAGGAAGTGATACTTTTTCATAACCTTTATAAAATTTTTCATGAATTTCCTTTGAAAGAGAATAAGTATCAATTAATCCAAACTGACAGGTTGTACCTTTACATGATGTAACAGGTCTTACCTTTTTTCCTGTACCACCTGTTTCAAGATTATTTTCAGCAAGAAAACTGCAAAGCGGTTCAATATTTTCATAAGGAACTCCCTGAATTTCCATTGTCATACGAACAGTCATAGATATTTCGCCTGAACCAAATTTTTTTGAAGCTTCAGCAATAACTTTACATTCATCTGCTGTAATTTTACCATTTCTTGTTATTACTCTTGCATTGAATTTATCTTCAGTATTTTTATCATGAAGAAATCCAAGGGCTTTTACACGTGTAATATCATCTTTTGAAATCTTTGACATAATATAATAAGTCCTTTCCTTTATATTTCAAGTAAATTATATCACAAAACTGAAATTTAATCAATAGATTTTTCATATTAACTTCTCTGTTGACTTTGAAACTCCTATATGTTATAATTCTTATAAATTGATGATACTATTTTAAATTCAAAAGGTGATTATATTATGAAGCTCGACGAGATAAAGAAAACCATAAAAGAAAAACAATATGACTTTCTCCGCACAAATGAACATCTGGGGAACAATATAATTCTTTTAGGATTAGGCGGTTCCCACGCATATGGAACTGAAACGGATACATCTGACCTCGATATAAGAGGCTGTGCCTTAAATAGTAAACGTGAAATACTTTGCAATGAAAACTTTGAACAAACAACAAATTCTGTAACAGATACCACAATATATTCATTTACCAAACTGATAAAACTACTGACAGAATGTAATCCAAATACAATAGAGATTCTTGGTTTAAAGCCAGAACACTATCTTTATTTATCAGATATAGGAAGAGAACTGCTAGACAATAAAAAAATGTTTCTTTCCAAAAAAGCTATTTATTCATTCGGAGGATATGCAACAGCACAGTTCCGAAGACTTGACAATAAATCTTCAAGACTTGCAGAACAATCAATACAGGAGAAACATATTTTAAACAGTATTAAAAATGCATCTTTAAGTTTCAAAGAAATGTATTTCAGCTATCCGGAAGACTCTATCAAACTTTATATCGATGATGCCATCAATGAAGAACTGGACAAGGAAATATTTATGGATATCTGCCTTAAACACTATCCGCTTCGAGATTATAAGGAAATGTGGAACAGAATATCTGATATTGTCAGGGACTATGGTAAAATCGGCAAAAGGAATCAAAATGCTATAAGTCATAATAAACTTGGCAAGCATATGATGCATCTTGTAAGACTGTATATTATGTGTATAGATATTTTAGAAAAAGAGGAAATTATAACTTACCGTGAAACTGAACACAACTTGCTTATGGATATAAGAAAAGGAAAATTCCTTGACATAAAAGGACAACCTACAGAGGATTTCTTTGAACTGATTGAAAATTATAAATCAAGACTTGAATATGCAAAATCAAATACTAATTTACCTAATGCACCTGACTATAAAAAAATAAAAGATTTTGTAATGTATGTAAATGAAAGAATAGTTTCAGGTAATATAATATAAAAAATGATACCGTCTTCTGTTACATAAGTTGTTATCAGAAGACGGCTTTTTATATTTTATAATTTATCTTCTTTTACCGCAATTTTTGTCAAATGACGGATTGCAGGCATAGAAATTTTTTGGATTAAGATTATCCTGAATTATTCTAAGAGCTTCACCGAATCTCTGGAAATGCACTATTTCTCTTTCTCTAAGAAATTTTATAGGGTCTCGCACGTCAGGGTCATCAGCAAGTCGCAGAATATTTTCATATGTTGCCCTCGCCTTCTGTTCAGCTGCCATATCAGATGTCAAATCTGCTATAGCATCACCCTTTACTTCAAAATATGCCGCTGTAAATGGTGTTCCCGCAGCTGATACTGGATATATTCCTGTTGTATGGTCTACAAAATATGTGTCAAATCCACTTTCTTTTATCTGGTCTGGTGTAAGATTTCTGGTAAGCTGATATACTATTGCTGAAATCATTTCAACGTGTGCAAGTTCTTCAGTACCTATATCAGTTAAAAGACCTTTTACTTTATCAGACGGCATTACATATCTCTGATTTATATATCTTAACGCAGCAGCAAGTTCACCATCAGGACCTCCAAGTTGTGTAATAATACACTTTGCAAGTTTTGGATTTGGATTTTTTATATTAACAGGATATTCAAGTTTTTTATCATAAATCCACAAAACTAATCAACTCCTTTCCCAAGGCCAAGGGTCACTAACCCAATGCCAATCAGTGGTACTGTTATTTTGAATAGGAGTGAGAGGCCCATATAACTGATTAAACTCTTTTTCAGCATCTGTTTTCAGTTTTTTATACTTATTAAACATAGCCAAAGCTCTTCTGCAATTTGGATGAGTATCAAGATAAAGATTAAGTTCTTTAAGAGTAAAATCATATTTCTGGATTTTCATCATAAGTTCATTATAATCATTCATTATTATTTCCTCCCATCATAAAAGGAAAATCAAGTTCCGGAAATATAGTACCCTTTTCAAAACCTTCCTGAGCTTCATAAACATTTCCCCACTGTTGAAAAGGAACATACGCCATACCAAGCGGAGTGTTAGCCGGAAATCTGGGAATCTGATTATCCGGTATGTTTGTATCCTGCATATCATTTATATTACTAATATTATCCAAATTTTCAGATACAGCACTTTTTTCTGTTTGAAAATTTCTGTTATAAACAACTTTATCGTCAAGGTCATCAAACAGATTGAAATTCATAATTATTGACTCCTTTCTGTATTTCTTATGCATTCTCTGCACATTTTATTATATTACCAGCAATACAAAAAAGTGAATCAAAAAAGGACGGATATTTTAAAAATCCGTCCTTATATTTTTATATAAAGTTTACTTGACAGGAAGTTCGGTTATTACTTTAGCAAGATATTGCTGTATTGACAATGCATCATCAGCAGTTATACCATTTCCGGTATTATGAACATCAGCATTAATCATACCTTGTGAATCAAGCTTATTGAATTCAGGATTTCCAACATATGAAGCAACTGCTACTACATCAGCAACATCTATCGTACCATCATTATTAGCATCACCAAATAATGTTTTTTCTTCGTCCAAAGCTTTGAATTCAATACCATATTTATTAGCATAAGCTTCAATCGTTGAATTTTTATATCCATATATAACTGATACAGGTATAATATTTGATGAATCAATTATTTGAAGCTCAGGATTTAAAACTGTGAGTTCATAAAAATCTTTTGTTATAATATTGGTATCAAAGCTAATAAGACTTTCCGGAAGTGTAAGGGAATGAAGAAGTGCTTCACTGAATGCATCATCAACAATATATCTTGTTCCCTCTTTTATATCTGCATCAGCTATAATTCTTTTGCATTTTATAAGCCATTCGCCAATATATATAATAAAATCTTGAGACTTTATTAATTCAGTGTCCTTGAAAGCATTTTCACCGATATGATTAACGCTTTCAGGTATAATTATCTCTGTAAGATTTGTACAACCTGAAAAAGCATTTTCACCTATTGATTTAACAGGAAGTCCTTCTATTTCTGATGGTATTTCAATTTTTTCAACCGATTCGTCACAGCCTGTAATTTCCACATAATCGCTGTATTTTTCATATGAAAGCAAACCTGACATATAACTTTCTATACTGTATTTATAAGTCGGTTCAGAAAGATTATATACAATTTTTACAGTAACATATGATAAATCTTCAGGGACAGTGAAACTAACTGCTTTATGACCTTCTTCATCAAGAACAGTTCCGCCCAGACCTCCAATTATGGATGAATGCATATTGCCTTCACTATCAGCATAATTAAAATATACCTGAATCGTATCACCTGCATCGCCATAAATATCAACATTAAGAACATCGTCTTTTTTCATTTTCTGATTTATGTTAAAACGAAGTGACCCACCTAAATTCTTATTTGCAGTTGTAGTAACAGTAGTTGTTGTATTTACGGCACTTGTAGTTGTAGAAGTTGTTATTACTGGTGTTACCGGTTCAGGAATATGAGTATCATCAAGAGTCCTTCCGCCTGTAAAAATCTGTACCCAGTTATAATGTCCATCCGAATTTGAAACACCTACTCCTATATATTGATTTCCTTCATCAAGAATACTTTCTCTGTGACCTTTTGTAGATGCCATCCAAGACGCAACAACAGCCTCCGGAGTACTTTGTCCGGCAGCTATGTTTTCTGCACCGGACATAAATGGTATATTATTTTCTTTAAGAACTGTATACCATTTATTACCATTTGGTCTTGTATGTGAAAACAGCTGAATCAGTTCATTTGCCCTTTCAGAAGCAACATTGTTAAGTGCCTTTGATACTTTAAGCGGTTCAAGACCATATTTTGCTCTCTCCTGATTAGTAAGATATGCAACCTGTTCAACAAAATCAGAATAATAACTGTCGGCACTGACAGATATATTGTTTTTATCTGTCATATTACTGATATAATATGGTATACTTCCAGCTACAATAGTAAATGCAAGAAGTCCAGAAACGATTTTCTTTGATTTCATCAAAAACACTCCCTAAAGTCGTATAAAATCTTATCTTTTATTTTAATGAATCTATATGTCCAGTTACAAATCTTTGTATTTTTAATGCATCATCAGCTGTAATACCATTGTCATTTCCCAGAACATCAGCGTTAGCTATACCCTGAGGACTAATAACATTTTTGCTTGAATCCTGTATGTATGCATAAATAGCAATAACATCAGAAATATCTACTTTTCCGTCAAGATTTGCATCTCCTGTAAGAGTAGCTTTCAGTTTTTTAGTAGTAGCTGAAGATGTTGTAGTTGTAGTTACAGTAGTTGTTGTAATTGCAGTTGTCGTTGGTTCTTCAGTTGTTACACATAGAAGATAGTCCGGATTCTTTAATGTTCCGGCTTTAAGCATTTTAAGTAATGCAATGTTTTCTTCTGCTGTACCTGAATAATTATAAAAACCATTAATTACTGATATTCTGTAACAGCTTTCGTATGATGAATCTATATCGAGTGACTTTAAAGCATCAACTATTGAAAGATGGTCAGAAGTACAAGCTGGATAATATTCTCCTTCATATGATGATATACTTTCAGCAGTAGTATCTATATATATAACAGGAACATAATCAGGATTTTTTAATGTTCCAGCTTTAAGCATTGTAAGTAATGCAATATTTTCGTCTGCTGTACCATCATAATTATGTATGCCATTATATTCTGATATTCTATATCTGCTTTCATAAGATGAATCGATATTCAATGACTTAAGAGCATCAATTATTGATTCCTGACCTGCATCACAAGCAGGATAATATCCATCTCCTGATGTTACAAGTTCATAATCAGCAGATACTTCTTCTACCTCTTCAGGAGCATCTGAAATTACATTGTCAAAACGTGTCAAATCATAAGTCTCAATAATATTTATAAGTTTTTCTGAATATGAACTGTCAGTAGCCCAGCCATCCTCTTTGATTTTATAACAAGCTGTTCTATAATCTGTTTCCCAGATAAGATTTGAATATCTTGAGTTGCCTGTAATAAATATATAATATCCCTCAATACCGCTTTCAAACGAATCATAAGCTCTGAAAGTACAGTTAACAGTTATATATTCACCGTTTACTTCTTCATTTGTAGTAACAGTTACAGTATTTCCTGAATAACTTCCGCCAGCCTTCATACCAAAGAAATTATAATTCTGTGCAAGATAACAACTTCCCCAGCTTGATTCAAGAATTGCCTGTGCAATTGTCATACTTGGAAGTATTCCATACTGTGAATATGTAGCCTGAGCAGCACTTCCGAGATTTTCGATAAATTCGGACTGTGATTCAGTAACAGCATATGTACCAATATTATTTAAGTGCTCCACAACAGGAACAGATACTGAACATACCGCTAATGAACACATAAATGATAATACTTTTTTATTTAAACTCTTCATAGGAAAAAACCTCACTTTAAAATTCTTTTATTATCTTTGCAAGATATTATTAAGTAATAAAATAATAGGATATAGGATAATAGAATAATCAAGTGTATCGTCTGCTGTAATACCTTTATAATTAAATATAATTTAAATCTTTAATTAACATCACATCAATATTCCCTGTGGACTAAGTTTATAAATAATCTTCAAATAATTTATAAAATAAGAATTGCCTGAAAAAGCAACGGCAACAACATCAGATACATCAACTTCGCCATAAAAAATAATAAAATCAAATAAGGCAGAAGCACCAACCAGCTAAAAAACACACCTCCTTATTTTTTATGTATATTTAATAATACCATAATAAAGTCTGAATGTCAATCAAATTATGAGATTTTTTCTGCAAACACAAAATTTTCCTGAAATATTTGTTATTTGTAACAAAAAAAGCGGATAAAAATTATCAGCTTATAGAGAAATAAATAATAAATCATCAAGATTTAAGTAGTACAAACAATCTGATAATTGTTCATCATCAGATTTTATGCGAACATAACTCATAGTCAACAATATCATATTGTCAGAATTTATTGAAGCAGAACCAAATGTATATCTTTTATCATCAGCATAAAAATCAGATTTACTTATTTCACCCGTCTTTGAATTTACAAGATAAAAAGTATTTCTGCCTGACTTTTCATTTCCATAACGTTTAAATAATAAATCCTTTTCAGGACAAGACGTTTTTTCTGATACGATACCAAATGAGTTGTCTATATTCATCAGACGTTTGATTTTCTGATTTTCTACAGAACCTATAAAGATAGTAGAACTGAAATTTTGATAAAGAATATATTTATCGTTTACAGAAAAATTTGCAACCCACTGTTTACGTTCATTTTCAGAATTATCTTCACTTCTGTTATCTGAATTACATATATCACTTATATCTACCGTATGTAAAAGATTCAAATCATAATCATAAGTATCCATATAAAGAACATAATTATCATCTTTTTCTCTATCAAAACTTAATCGAACCATATAAATTGCATCATCATCTGCGGTAATATGACGAATAGAATTATCAGTAAAAATATCCTGTTCATCATAATTATGAACTAAAGGAATATTTTCATATTCAGCAGACAGGTCATATTCAACTAAATCAGTCTGACCGGTTTCAAGGAGTTCCGCAACAATCAGCTTATCACCTGCAACAGTAAAAGAGTGATACGGAATTCCACCCTCTATTTCAAGAAGTGGTGTCATAGTATATTCTTCAAGATTCACGTCATATATTGTTTGTTTTCTATCCTTGCGTTCCACATAACTGCCTGTTGATATACTAGTATACATATGATTTCCAACAACAATATCTTCATGTGATTCATCATACATCTAGTCATCAACTGTCCCAAGATAATTATTCTCTTTGGTATCTATATTATATAACCAGTATTCTAAACTATCTACATCTTTCGCCGGACTTTCGGGTAACTTTGTATAAAAAATATTATTGTTTACAAGCGACGAATATTGGTAACAACATATACTGCCGATTTCCTGACTGTTTATATCATAAATGGGAATATCAGTATTTCGAATCATAAATTCATCTTGAATATTATTCTGACAACCCGAAAGACACAGCATTATACAGGATACTATAATAAATAATCTTTTTTTCGTTTCATATTACCTTTTATAATTTAATATATTAAATGTATCCATTTTTAAGACTATCACAACTTACAATAAAACAGCGGATAAAAATTATCCGCTGTCCTGTATTTTTTAAAAATACATTTTAATAATTTAACAATATTATCTTAACCTACAGGGAGTTCCTTTACTATCTTAGCAAGATACTGCTGAATTGCAAGTGCATCATCAGCTGTGATACCATTACCGTTTGAATGAACATCAGCATTGATAAGACCCTGTGCAGTAAGTTCATTGGCTTCTGCATTTCCAACATATGCAGCTACTGCAACAACATCTGCAACGTCAACTGAACCATCATCATTAGCATCGCCCCAAAGTTTAACTTTAAGCTGTGGTTCTGTAGTTGTTGTTGTTTCTGATGTTGATGATGTAGTTGTTGTAGTGGTAGTGGTGGTTGTTGTAGTTGTAGTAGTAGTGGTTGTTGTGGTAGTGGTAGTGGTTGTAGTTTCAGGAACATCAGCATAATAAACTTCAATATTATCAATTGTTATAGTCTCTGCTTCTCCATACCAATAACCAAAGAAAAGCTTGCCTTCTGAATCAATGTAATTATTAAGAACGTCAGTCTTGTTTGCGATTGATGAAGGAGCAATCCACATTATTTCTGCTTTGTCTCCAGCATTAAGTACAACATAGTCAGTGTCTTCCTGGAACCAGTATTCTTTTTCTGTATTTGCCTTTTCTGTAACTGATGTTGCAGGGCAATAAACAAGCTTCTTAATATCAGAAGATGCAGAAACATCAAATCTTATAGCATATACAGCCTTGGTTTCATCAATATCAAGGTCAGCATAAGGAATTTCTATCTTATTTTTTTCTTCATCGTTCTGGTCAAGTATGGATTTTACAGCAGTAACAGTAGAACCTGCATACGGTACTACTACAGCTTTTGTATAAGTAATTGCAGCACCTGTAAGCTTAACTGATTCAAGTTCAGTATATTCTTCAGCCTCTTCCTCACCATACCAGAACTGGAATGAAATAGCATCTGAAACCTTTCCTGTAGTATGTGGCTGAACTTCAGACGGAACTTCCCAGTATGCTTCATAATAAGTTCCGGCATCACTTACTGTAACTCCGTTTCCAGGAGTAACCTTAAATTCAACATTCTGAGATTCAAACTTTTCAATCTCTTCAGGACCCATATCATTATACCAGTAACCAGCACTTTCCTTACCTTCAATTCCGGCAAGCTGTTTAGCATATTCAGTATCAGCATCTGAACCGCTTACAACATTAAGTCCGCCACCATACATGAGAGTTTTCATATTCTTATCTGATTCGATTGTAGCTGTAAGTGATTCAATAGTAACGCCTTCCATATCAGTTATTCCAAAATCAGAATACTTGAACTTGTGACTGTTGATAGGTGATTCCGGAGTTATATCCTCACCCTTTGCAGCATAATAATCTTCATCAAATCCCTTTGTAAGAACATAATCAAGATTTTCAATCTGTTTTGTTACAGTAGTTGAAATTGTAGCAGTTCCGTCACCATTATCCTTGAATGACCAAGCACCACTCTTAAGGTTATTTTCAGGAATTACATTGATGTTTGGTATTGACGGGTCAGTCGGCTTAGTAGGGTCTGTAGGCTTAGTAGGGTCAGTTGGTTTTGTAGGGTCAACCTTAGCATTAGCCTCAGCTGAAACTACCTTGACAGTTCCGCCTTTTCCGCTGTAATAGTTACGGAATTCATATTTGCCCGGATATTTGTCAGTTTTTGGATTGTAACTAAGTTTAAGTGAAGAAACATCAATAGTTACAGTAAATTCTTCGCCTTCAGTAACAGCAATTTCAGTACTTTGAGGTTTTTCTTTATTTGGGTCAACCCACTTATTACCGCTCTTCTCAAACCAGTAAGGAATATCTGCAACACCAATTCCGAATCCATAAGTAAAATTACCTGTATAATCTGCAACACAAGTAAAAGTAATAGTATTCACACCCGAATCACCAAGTTCAGCAGTAAATCCTTCATACTTATCATCAACACTAAGTGTTGCACCTATGCTTACTGAAGATTCAGCAATGGTAGTAAAATTCGGAACAACTGACGGAGCAGTCATAGATGCAGCCATTACAAAACTAAGAGCAGCTGCTTTAACTCTTTTGTCAAAATTTGAATTTCTCATTTTAAATCAATCCTCTCTGAAATTTAATTTAATTTATAAAAATATATGCTAATCTTGTTTGTTTCAATCCACATTGGCATTTTCAGGAATGTGACAATAATCTGAATTATGGATTGCCTCGTGTAAGTGAGAGATACCATTTCATTCCGCCCGTCACTGCTGTTCATTTTACTTGACAATCCTCTCACCACCTAAAGAGGAGGGAGAATTCTTATTATTTTTCTGTTAAATGATTCTATACTATATAATAATTATATCACAAC
>CAMWNQ010000026.1 GCA_947175655.1 uncultured Clostridia bacterium
TTGAATATGTATGTGCTGAGATAAAGCATCTGATATACGAAAATCCGGATTTAAAATACAATGATATTGCAGTAATATCAAATAATATTGAAGAATATGCCCCTGTACTTGAAACTGCGTTTGCAAGATATGAAATTCCCTGTTTTATGAGCATAAAGAAAGATGTATCTCATACTGTTACAATGATATATATTTTCTCTTTGCTTGATATTATATCATATGATAAATACAGCACTGAAAACATTTTAAAATATCTTAAAACCGGACTTACTGAAATAAATCTTGCCGAGACATCTGAACTTGAAAATTTCTGTTATAAATGGAGTATAGACGGTAAAAAATGGAATTACTCATTTATACCTGATAATGAGTCGGACAAGGAAGACTTTATTAAGTATGAAGAAATAAGAGAAAAGATTATAAAACCACTTGATATTTTAAAATCTTCTGTAAGAGATGAAAATGCAACAGCTGATAAGATATGTATTGATATTTATAATTTTATAGTAAATACAGGTGCTGACGAAAAAATAAAAGAGATTATCAGTTATTATACAAAAAACAATGAGTCATATCTTGCCAATGAACAGAAAAAAATATGGGATTTTCTTATAGATATAATTGATGACCTGCATTCTGTACTTTATGGCAGAAAAATGTCCTTAAAACAGTTCAGTATACTTTTTAAACAGTTACTTATGCAGGCGAAGTATTCTGTACCGCCTCAGACTCTTGACGGAGTAATAACAGCATCAATAGGAATATCAAGGCTTAATTCTCCGAAAATAGTATTTATTCTTGGGGCTAATGAAGAGAGTTTTCCTAAAAGTTCTATGCAGGACAATCTGTTTTTAAATGATGAACGTCAGAAACTTGCCCTGAATGGTTTTAATGATAAAAAAACGCAGGAGCATTGTATATCAGTATCAAGGCTTGATGTCCATAAAGCACTTTCATCAGCACAGGAAAAATTATATATATCATATTCTCTTACCAGTCTTCAGGGAGAAAGTATATATATGTCCTCGGTAATAAATGACATTTTGTTTATTCTCTCAATGGAAAAAAGTGATATAATTCACGAGTCAGATATAAGTGAGGATTATTATGCTGTAACAAGGAAATCAGCATATTATCATCTTATGCAAAATAAAAAAGATGCCGGAGAATCAGAAAAAGCTATAAGACTTGTACTTGAAAAGATGCCTGAATACAAAACTAAAATTGACTATGTTTATGAAAGAAGCAGTCAGGAAGAAAATTATAAGCTTTCAGACAGAAAAATACTTGAAAAGCTTGTTAATTTTAAGAATTTCAGAGTATCAAATACTTCTTTGAAGAAATACAACAGTTGTCATTTCAGTTATTTCTGTGATTATTGTCTTAAACTTAAAAAACGTCAGAAAATAGAAATGGATAATTTAAACTGGGGTTCTCTCAGGCACGAATGCTTCTGTGTGCTTCTTTCAAGTAAAAAACCATTATTTACAGATATGAGTAAAAAAGAAATAGAAGATATTATAAAAGAAGTTTGTCAGAAGTTCAGAGACAAAATTTTTAAAAATGGTTTTAAGGAAGATGCAAGAACTGATTTTCTCTTTATAAAAATTGCCGAACAGCTTTTGAAAATATGTTTGAATCTTCAAAAGGAACTTAAAATGTCTGATTTTATACCGACTGAATTTGAAGTTGATATAAATAAAAACGACAATTTTTCTCCGCTTTTTATAGACGGCAAAAACGGAACTATTATATTTGGTGGAACAATTGACAGAATAGATGTATATACTTCTGATGAAGGCAGGAACTATATAAGAATAATCGATTATAAAAGCAGTGGTCAAAATATAGAAAAGTTTCTTGTAAACAATGGAATTGATATGCAGATGATTCTTTATATGCTTGCACTAACCAGAAGAGGAAAATTCAAGAATTATTTTCCGGCAGGTTTGTTATATTATCCTGTAACTTATGGTCTTCCGTTAGCTTCCAGAAGAGATAACAGCCCTAACAGTGGTTATCTTGATAAAGAACTTAAATTAAAAGGCGTTGCACTTGCTGATGAAGAAATATTGAGTGCTATGGATAAAAGCAATCCAAGAACATATATCCAAACCGAAAAAATCGGAAGAACAAAGCCGGTTGTAAAGGCATTCAATAAAAAACAATTTGATGACCTTATAAAATTTTCAGAGAATAAAATAAAAGAAATGAATGAATCTCTTTATGATGGAGATATTGATATTGACCCTTTGATAAATCCGGATTACAAAATAGATGCTTGTCAATATTGTGAATTTGTAGATATATGCGGTAATTATCCGATATTTAAAAGTCATACCGGAAACGAACTTGATGAGTCTGATATAAATAACATATTTGAACCCGAAAAAGATAATGATAAGGATAATAATAAAAAGGAGAAAAAATAAATGGGCTGGACAAAACAACAGGAAGATGCTATTAATTCCACAGACCGTTCAGTGATAGTATCAGCAGCGGCAGGAAGCGGAAAAACTGCCGTACTTGTTGAAAGAGTTATAAGATTGATAACTAATCCTGAAAATCCGGTTTCTGCGGACAGAATTATAATAGTAACATTTACAAAAGATGCAGCAGCAGAACTAAGACAACGTCTTAATGTCAAAATTCAGGAAAAAATAAATAAAAATCCTGATAACAGATTTCTTTTAAAGCAATACATACTGTTTCAGAATGCCAAGATTTCTACTATAGATTCTTTCTGCTTTGATATTATAAGAAACAATTCTGAAAAACTTGATATTACTTCAGGATTTTCAGTTCTTGATGAAACAAGAGGTCTTCTGCTTGAAAGTCAGTCAGCGGAAGAGACAATGCAGTTATGGAGCAGTGAGCATACAAAAGAATACAGTTTTTTATATGATAAATTCTGTACCAGAGATGACAGCGGTATAAAAGACGTTATACTTGAAATAAACAAGTTTCTGGGGTCAATGCCGGACAGAAATCTCTGGCTTGAAAATACAAAAAATGAATTTCTGAAAGATGATTTGAAAGATACTGTATATTATCAGAAATTTATTGAAAGCTCACGTTTACAGCTTAAAACAGCAAAAAGTCTTGCGGAGAAAAATGAACTTTCAATACCAGAAATATTTAGATTTGCAGATGATGAAAAAATTCAGGATATGCGAAAAAAGCTTGAAAAAAATATAGAAGAGGATTTGAATATTATAGATAGCTGTATAAATTCACTTAAAACAGGAAAAGTTCCAGAAGTAAAATTTTCTCAGCTTACAAGAGGAGTAAAAAATTTGTCACCACATTATGCAGATGCAAGAGATAAATACAAAGCTATTGTTTCGGATTATGAGAGCAGTGCAGATGCTATCTTAAAAGATATAGAGGAAACAAAAGATGTATTTTTGATTCTTTATGATATGATGTTTGATTTCTACCGTATAATCTGGGAACATAAATGCAGAAAAGATACTCTTTCATTTGATGACGGTGAAAAACTGGTAATACAGATGCTTTCTGAATATGATAAAAACGATAAAACAAAAATAGTTCCATCAGCATTTGCAAGAGAACTGTCAGAAAAATATGATGTTATTATGATTGACGAATATCAGGATTCAAATAATAAACAGGATATAATATTCAAATTTCTTTCAAGAAACTTCAGTGCTGAAAATAATCAATATGGTGAGAATGTATTTCTTGTAGGAGATGTGAAACAGGCTATATATCAGTTCAGGCTTGCAAATCCTGATAACTTCATAAATACTCTTAAAAGCTCTGAACCATATTCAAAAGCATCTGATTCTATGAATGTTTCAATAAGCCTTAATAAAAATTTCAGAAGTTCTCCAGAAGTTATTGACTATGTTAATTATGTCTTTGAAAATCTTATGTCAAAGAAGTGCGGTGATATGGAATATACTGAAAATGAAAAACTTTATTTCGGTGCTGATGCTGAATATCCTGAAAAAAATCCTGAAAGAAAAACTCAGATTATAATTTTTGAAAGCAATGAAGATATTCCTGAAGATTCAGAAGATAATCAATATGATGAAAGTCTTCTTGAGGATGTTACTGTCGAATCAGAAGCAGTGGCTGAAACCATATCAAGAATGATAAAAGAAAAATATCCTGTCAGTCTCAGGGACGGCAGAAAAAGACCCTGTGAACCGAAAGATTTCTGTATACTTCTTAGGGAGGCGAAATATTCATCATCAGCTTTTATAGAATCCCTTAAAAGAAGAGGTGTATATGCAAAGGGAGAAGAGAAAAAAGGTTATCTTAAATCAAGGGAAATAGTTATACTTCTCGACATTCTCCGTATAATAGATAATCCTCTGCTTGATATACCGGCTGTAGCAGTAATGATGTCGCCTATGTTTGTATTTAATGCACAGGAAATCTCAGAAATAAGAGCAGTTGATATGCATCAGCCGATATATCTTAATGTTCAGAAAATTTGTGAGCCGGATTATGAAGCAACTGAAGAACTTAAAGAAAAATGCATAAATTTTCAAGAGACTATTAAAACTTTCAGAATGTATTCTATAGTATACACTCTTGAAGAACTTATAGAAAAGATTTATGATACAACTGATTTTCTTTCAATAATGCAACAGTTTATAGATGGTGAAAGAAAAAAAGCCAATCTCAGAACTTTAATGCAATATGCAAAAAACTATGAATCAAATTCAACAAATGAATCCGGCGGAGGTCTTTCCGGATTTTTAAGATATATTGATATTGTCCAGTCAAATAAGACAGATTTTGCACAAGGAAAAATAAGTGCATTATCTGAAAATTTTGTATCAATAAAAACAATACATAAATCAAAAGGTCTTGAATATCCTTTTGTATTCCTCGCAAGAACTGATATAAAATTTAAAACTACAGTAAAAAAACCCGTAATATGTGGGCAGAATAATACTATAGGATTCAGGCTTAATGAACCTCATATTTTAAGATGCTTTAAAACTGTTCCGTTTGATATGCTTGCAGGTAATATGAAGAAAAAAATCATCAGCGAGGAGCTCAGACTTTTATATGTTGCTTTGACACGTGCAAAACAGAAACTCTTTATAACCCTTAACAAAGATGCACGTAATTCCAATATGGGTAACAAGCTCAGAATAACAGAACTTTTTTCAGTATTTCAGGCGAATAAATTTGATATAAAGGAAACAGCGTTATATGCTCAAAGCCTTGGGGACTGGATTTGGCTCACTATTATGGCAAATGAAAAATTTTCGGATATAAATAATAAATACAATCTCTCACTTCCAACAAAGGAAGTCAGCCCGGTGTTTAAAGATAATTTGTTTGATATATCATATTTTTCTAGTTCAGATATTCAGAAAGAAAACAAAAAATCAGAAAACAGTGAATTTAATGTAAATCCGGAAATAGTTAAAAGTATAGAAAATATAATGAATTATCAGTATGACTTTACACGTTCAAAAATATCTTCAACTATGTCTGTAACGCAGTTGATATCTATGAATGATGCATCTGATGAAGAGGACATTATATTAAAAAAGCCTGCATTTCTGATGTCAGATGTAAAATCGGCGGACGGTTCTCAGAGGGGTTCGGCAATTCATACTTTTTTACAGTTCTTTGATATTGATTCCGGCATAGAAGATATCGAATGTGAAATACAGGAAATGGCAGATAAAAATTATCTCAGTGAAGATGAAGCCAGACTTATTGAAACTGATAAGATAAAAGGATTTTTTAAATCTTCTGTTTATAAGCGTATGAAATCAGCTGTAAAGATAGAACGTGAAAGAAAATTTACGCTTGAAATGAAAGACCTTTCATATAAGCCGGCTGTACAGTCTGATTTTATTGATTCTGATGGCTTGATAAGAGGTATCGTTGATCTTATAATACATGAACCGGACGGACTGGTAATTGTTGATTACAAGTCAAATAGGGGATTGTCTGAAAAAGGATTTATAAATAAATATTATGAACAGCTTGCTATATATAAATCGGCAGTTGAACTGATATACGGACAGAATGTAAAAGAATGCATTATATATTCTATTGAACTCCAAAAAGAAATTAAACTGTAATAAAATAAAACTCCTCGTTTCTGATTTTAGAACGAGGAGTATTTTTTATTAGAAATTCGGATAGTCAAGCATATGTGAAAGCAAAGCAATATTTACTGCAGATTCAACACAAGGCACTGCTCGTGGAACAATGCAAGGGTCATGTCTGCCCTTTATTTCAAGAATTTCATTTGACATTGACTTCATATCAATAGTTTCCTGTGGCTGTGCAATTGAAGGTGTAGGCTTTATGGCAACTCTAAGTGTTATTGGCATACCTGATGATATACCGCCCAGAATGCCACCGTGATTATTTGTCTTTGTAAGAACATGACCTCTTTCATCAACATAGAATTCATCATTGTTCTGACTTCCGAGCATCTTTGCAACTTCAAATCCTGCACCAAATTCAAGACCTTTAACTGCCGGAATTCCGAATATAAGCTGTGCTATTGAATTTTCAAGGCCATCAAATATAGGAGAACCTATGCCGGCCGGAACGTTTATTGATGCACATTCAATTATACCGCCTACAGATTCCAGATTTTTTCTTGCTTCCTGAATCTTGTTTTTTATCTGTATACCTTTTTTATCATTTATAACAGGAAATTCCTTGTTTCTTACGCTGAGTATATCATCACGGTTTACTGTTATATTATCGAAAGCCGTATCCTTTACATTATAAACTGAAAGGATATGAGCACCTGTATAAATTCCTCTTCTTTCAAGAATCTGACCGCATACTGCACCAGCAAAACAGAGAGGAGCTGTAAGTCTTCCGGAGAAATGTCCTCCGCCTCTTACATCATTGAAGCCCTTGTATCTCAATGCGCCTGTATAATCTGCGTGACCGGGTCTTGCAAGTCTTGAGATATTGGAATAATCACTTGAATGAGTATCGGTGTTCTGAATAAATGCACAGAGTGGCGTACCGGTTGTTCTTTCGTGGAGCATACCCGATATAATCTGTGGCATATCTTTTTCACTTCTTGATGTTGTAGTGCCGTCTTTTTTCGGTGCACGTCTTGCCATAAATCTTGCAAGTTCTTCAGAGTCTATATATTCACCTGACGGCAGATTATCTATAATAACGCCTATAGCAGGCCCGTGAGATTCTCCGAAAATTGATACTGATATACGGTTATTCCAAATTGATGACATTAAAAGTTCCCCCTAAATTTTGAAAATCCCTGAAAAAGTCAGGATATGATTTTGATACTGCTTCTGAACCCTTTATTATTACAGGAGATTCAGAACGTGTTGATGCTACAGCTCCGCACATAACTATGCGATGGTCACCGAAGCTTTCGATTTCTCCGCCGATAAAGTTTTCAACAGGTTCAATGACAAGACCATCATCAAGAGCAGTGACTTTACCGCCGATATTATTCAATACAGAAGAAATTGCAACAAGTCTGTCGCTCTCTTTGATTTTGAGACGTTTTGCATTGAATATAGTAGATTTTTCTGTTCCGAAAGAGCCGAGAACTGCAAGAATCGGTACAAGGTCTGGAATATCTGAACAGTCAACGTCAAAATGACCCAGTTTTCCGTTCTTACCGTTTTCTTTCATAGTATTTACTATTTCAATTATTTTTTTGTCTCCCTGAACACTGTCCGGATTTAAGTTTTCAAGTTCTATATTGTTATTGCTGTTGATTGCATTTGCAGTTATGAAAAATGCTGACTGTGAATAATCGCCTTCAACAGTACAGTTGTGAGCTTTATATTTCTGATTTCCCTTTATGAAATATCCATAGTCCGTTTCTTCAACAGTTACGCCGAATAATTTAAGACTTTCAATTGTCATATCGGCATAGGGTTTTGATTCGAGCTTTGATTTCATAATGATTTTGGAATCACCGTCAAGCATAGGAAGTGCAAAAAGCAGACCTGTTACAAATTGTGAAGATACATCACCTTCAAGATAAAAATCACCGCCGGAAAGTCTGCCTTTCATAGAAAACGGCATTGTATTGTTGTATTCAAAAGTTATGCCCTTTGCAGAAAGTTCACGGATATATATATCTATAGGTCGTTGAGGAAGTCTTCCTTCACCGTAGAAAGTTGCATCAGCTCCGACTGCTCCTGCAACAGGTATTATAAATCTCAGTGTTGAACCGCTTTCACAGCAGTTTATGTCAGCTTTTACAGGAGTTCCTGAATATTTCGGAATTCCATACACTGTAATTTCATTGTCGTTTATTTCAAAATCAGCACCCAGAGACTTCATTGCAGATATTGTAGCTTCAATATCTTTTGAAAAGTTTATACCCTTTATGACTGATTTTCCGTTTGAGAGTCCAGCACATATAAGCATACGGTGAGCATAACTTTTTGATGATGGGATTTTAACTTTTCCTTTTAAAACTGATGGTTCTATTTTCAGATTCATTTTTTTATACCTTTCATATATCGCTCATAAGATTGTTGAAATCTTCAACAGTAGTATTTACTATTTCAGCTTTTCCTATTTCACGGCATACTATATAATTGAGATTTCCTCCACTTCTTTTTTTATCCTTTGAGCAGAAGGGGAGGAGCTTATCAGATGACACCGGAACACTTATTGGAAGGTTATAATTTTCAAGACATTCAGAAAGCTTTATATATACTTCATCACTGCAAAGTTTTTTTGTAATCATACACATTCCTACTGCAACCCCACAACCGTGAGTATAAGTTTTGTAGTTATAATATCCTTCTACAGCATGCCCAAGAGTATGACCGAAGTTCAATATCATTCTTTCTCCCTTATCAAACTCATCATTTTCAACAACCTGTCTTTTTATATCGATACAGGTGTAAACCATTTTATCCATAATTTCATCAACGTTGTTTAAATTATGTGATGCAATAAGTTCAAAAAGCTTGTTGTCTCTAATCATTCCGTATTTTATTGCTTCTGCCATTCCGTCAGAAAGAAATTCTGGAGTCAGAGTTTTAAGTGTTTCGCTGTCACATATAACGAGTTCAGGCTGTTTGAAAGCTCCCACAAGATTTTTACCGCCTTTAAGGTCAATAGCTGTTTTTCCTCCAACAGAAGAATCAATTTGTGCCAGTAAAGTAGTCGGAATCTGAATGAATCCTATTCCTCTCAGAAATGTTGCAGAAGCAAATCCTGTAATATCGCCTACAACTCCACCACCAAGTGCAATTAATATATCAGAGCGTGTGATATTCTTTTCACAGAGAAAATCATAGATTTTATTCAAAGTATCAGAGTTTTTTGATGCTTCCCCGTTAGGAAATTCAAATACTGAAACATTGAAACCATTATCTTCCATTGATTTTTTTACAGTATAACCATAAAGATTGTTTACTTTATCATCAGTTATAATTACAGCTGTCCTTGATTTAACTGTATCTGCAATAATTTTTCCGCACTTCTCAAGACTTCCTCTTTCAATCAGAACGTCATAGGGTGTGCTTGTGTTTACTCTTATTTTATTTATCTTATCCATAACTTGTACCTCAGACATAATATGAAAATATTAGATTTCTTATAAAAATATACCATATAAGACGATATTTGTCAAGATGATATATCAAATTAGTAATTAATGAATAAATTTAGTTTTATCTTTTTAAAATATCAAAAAAGACTTGACAAAATATTCTTAACAGTATATAATGTATAAAGTATCCTTGTCCGTACTATGTGGCGGACTAATTCCAGAAGGAGGTGTTAATAATGGCTAAAGTATCTGCAAAGTATGAAGTTATGGTTGTTTACAGCCTTTCAAACGGTGAAGAATCATTCAAGGAAGTTGCTGGTAAGTTCCAGAAATTTATCGGCGGAAATACTGAAGGTCTTGAAGTCAATGAAGATTGGGGTAAGCGTAAGCTTGCATATCCTATCAATGACGAAACAGAAGGTTTCTATGTGATTTATACATTCACTTCAAAGCCTGATTTCCCTGCTGAACTTTCAAGACGTCTCAATCTTAATGACGGCGTTCTTCGTTCACTTGTAACAGTTCTTTAATAGAAAAGCATCTGTTATTTTGTGTCATGTGAAAGCATGTAGAAGAAAGTGCGGCTATTTAATCTGAAAACTATAAGTAATATCTAAGAAAAGGAAATTGTCAAAATGATAAATAAAGTTATTTTAATGGGCAGACTCACTGATGACCCTAAATTCAGCCAGTCCCAGAGCGGTGTTGCTTATTGTCGTTTCAGCGTTGCCGTTACAAGAAAATTTGCTGACAAAAACACCGGTGAAAGACAAGCTGATTTTATAAATGTTGTTGCTTGGAGACAGACTGCTGAATTTGTTTCAAAGTATTTCTCAAAAGGAAAGATGATTATTGTTGAGGGTTCACTCAGAAATAATAACTACACTGATTCAAACAATGTTAAACACTACACCTATGATGTAGTTGCTGATGAAGTTTCTTTCGGTGAGTCAAAATCTGCATCAAGCGGAAACTCTTATGATAATTCTTATTCAGCACCTGCTAATAACGGCTATGCTCGTATGAACCAGCCTGCACAGAATGCAAATAATAGTTTTACAGGCAATAATAATGCTAACAGTATGTCAGCCGGTAATCTTGATGATTTCACTGAAGTACTCAGTGATGGCGATGTACCGTTTTAATTAAATTAAGCGGTTTAACTTTATATAAAGGAGATGTAAGTCAATGGATAAGGAAAGAAATCCACGTGGAAACAAGAGACCACGTAAGAAGGTTTGTATGTTCTGTGCTGACAGAATTGAAACTATCGATTATAAAGACCTTGCTAAGCTCAGAAAATGTATGACTGACAGAGCTAAGATTCTTCCAAGACGTGTAACTGGAACTTGTGCATATCACCAGCGTGAACTCACTGCTGCTATCAAGAGAGCAAGATATATCGCATTACTTCCATATGTAAGCGATTAATTATAAACTTATAAAAAAACGGGGAGGTTTTCACCTCCCTTTTCTGTTATTCAGAACTGAATTTTACGGCATCAATCTTTCAAAAATAAAAAAATTCAGTTCTTTTTTAAATCTGGAATTAGTCAGACATTGCAATGGCTGTATTCCTTTGGTCTCTGAACAACAGTGATATGCACCATACTGCTGAAATCGCAACAAGTATATATACTGTTCTGCTGAGAATTGCTCCAGTACCGCCAAAGAGCCACGCTACAAGGTCAAATCCGAAGATTCCGACTAATCCCCAGTTTAATCCACCTATAACAAGGAGGATTAAAGCAAGTTTATCCCACATAAAGACACCTCTTTTTCAGTGGCAGATTGGCATTTTTCCTTGTCTGGAAGAATGCCCTGAAAGTAGTATTGACAGACTTTAAAATTATATTCCTAGAAAGGAATTGAAATTTATGGAAAAATTCTTGATTATACTTAGTATGATTGTCTTGTTGTTTCTTGTTCTCTATTTTACTGATTATTTCAGTCCAAATAAAAAGAAGGGCAGAAAATCAGAATGGAAAACTTACAGCTGTTTGAAAAAAATTGCTGAAAAAAAGAAATACAAAATAATGAACAATGTTTATCTTCCTCTTTATGACAAAACAAGTGAAATAGACCATATACTGATTGGCAGTTTCGGCATCTGTGTTATTGAAACCAAGGGAATATCCGGAACAGTAAGCGGACGTGGTGAACAGCTTACACATAAAATAGGAAGTAAAACATATAAATTTTATAATCCTCAGTATCAGAATAAAACTCATGTAAATAATATCAAGTATCATCTTCAGAAAGGAAAGCTGAAAGTACCTGTATATTCAATTGTTGTTTTTACGGCTAATGATATAGAACTCAAATCACCTGTTGGAATATATCTCAAGGATTTAGAACGTGAAATCAGAAAAATTCCGGCATCAAAATGTGATACTGAAAAAATATATAATTATATAAATTCAGTAAGAGTAAAAAATCCGGTAAAAAAATTTATGCACAGATTTCATTAATTTATAAAAAAAGCTTGACAAAATTTTCTAAAAATGCTATAGTAATATAGTAAGTGTACAGTTGTACTTGACAGACGGACATCTTAATTTTGTAAAGGGTGTATTTTATTATGGATGATAATTCAAAATTTATCGTTGTTGATTCTACCGCACTTCCTGATGTTTTTAAAAAAGTTCTTGAAGTAAAAAAACTTATGGCTAACAAGGGTGCTAAGAGTTTTGCATCAGCCTGTAAGAGTATAGGTATTTCAAGAAGTGCTTATTACAAATATAAAGACAGTGTTTTTTCATATGAAGAAATGCTTGTTGAGCGTATTGTAAATATATATGCATTGCTTAAAGATGAACCTGGTGTACTTTCGGGTCTTCTTGCACGTCTTCACAGTCTTAATGCAAATATTCTAACCGTAAATCAGAATATACCTGTTGACGGCGTTGCCGGAGTTAATATATCTCTTAAATTGCAGGGAAATTCCAGTTTCGACATCAATACGCTTAATCTTGTTGCTGAGGAAAAAGGCGTTGTGGAAATTAAAATTCTGTCTGCAAAATAATTTTATTATGATTTATTATGAAAGGAATTTATATTTATGTCAAAATTTGCTGTTTTAGGTCACGGAGTTGTAGGTTCAGGAGTAGTTGAGCTTTTCTATAAAAATAAAGAAGCTATAGAAAAAAAGGCCGGTACTTCTATGGAAGTTAAATATATACTTGATTTAAGGGATTTCCCTGATTCACCATATGCAGAGAAATTTACAAAGGATTTCAATGTCATACTCAATGATGACGAAGTTACTGCTGTTGCTGAATGTATGGGAGGCGTTGAACCAGCTTTTACTTTTGTAAGTGAATGTCTTAAAAAAGGAAAAAGCGTATCAACATCAAATAAAGAACTTGTTGCTGAAAAAGGTGATATACTTCTTAAACTTGCCAAAGAACATAATTGTAATTTCTTCTTTGAAGCAAGTGTAGGTGGTGCTATTCCGATTATAAGACCACTCCACAAATGCCTTGCTGGAAACAAAATAACAGCTGTTGCTGGTATTCTTAATGGTACAACAAATTTTATACTCACTAAGATGATTGATGATAAAATGAGTTTTGATGAGGCTCTTACACTTGCACAGCAACTCGGATATGCTGAAAAGAATCCGGCTGCCGACGTTGAAGGATTTGACGCTTGCAGAAAAATCTGTATAATATCATCACTTGTATTCGGTAAACACGTTTATCCAAAGAGTGTTTATACTAAGGGCATAACAGATGTAAGTCTTAAAGATGTTGACACTGCTAATTCATTCGGATATGCTCTTAAACTTATAGCATCAGTTAAAGAAAATGAAAACGGAAAAATTATGCCATCTGTAATGCCAATGCTTGTATCATATGACAGTCTCATTTCTCACGTAAATGACGTTTTCAATGCTTGTCTTGTTGATGGTGACGGTTTCGATAAGATACTTTTCTATGGTAGGGGTGCAGGAAAATTTCCTACAGCAAGTGCAGTTCTCGGAGATGTGATTGACTGCGTTAAGCATAAGATTACTGTATTTTCACAGTCTTGGGATTCTTCAGAAGACGACAGCTTTATTGATTCAATTGACAACTTCAAATCAAAATGGTATGTCAGAGCCGATGCAGATGCCGATTTATCAGGATATAATATAGAAGAAAAAATTGAATGTGATGGAGAGTCAGCTTATATCATCTCTGAAACAACTTTTGAAAATGCAAAGAAAATAAATGCAAAAGCACTTTATGCTGTTCTTTAATAAATAAATTCAGAAAGATTTTTTAATTCAATGACTTTAAATAAAAAAAAACGGACAAAAAGCC
>CAMWNQ010000027.1 GCA_947175655.1 uncultured Clostridia bacterium
ATATTATCTTATTCATAATATCATTTTTTAAATGCAATGTCAATAATATATATAAGTTTTGTGAAAGTTCAACAAAAATCCGAAAAAGTCTTGACAAACCGCAATTGTTAATATTATAATAATATTATCATCAAAGTATTTAATTAAATATAAGAAGAGGTGAAATAAAATGACTTTACAGGAAATCATAAAATGCCGTTCGTGCAGGGATTTGTTTCCTGATAATATGGAAGAAGCAAAAAAAATCTATATTTCGCTTATAAAAAAATATCATCCTGATTTCTGTAAAGACCCTCTTTGCAGTCAGGCATCAGCTGTTATTAATACTCTTTATAACAAAGCAAAAAAAGTTCCGGAGTCAAAAACATTCTCAAATTCTCAGAATAATATCAAATTTGATTTTCTCAGGGAATATGAACGTGAAGACGGATTTTCTTACTTTTCCGAAAATTCTATATATTATCTTCTTGACGGAAAAATTATCAATAAAGCAGAACCTGATATATTATACAGAAGTCGCTTTATTAATCCGGATATTTACAAACAGGCAAAAATCTTTCTTCCAGATGTAAGAAAAATTATATATACAGAAGATATGAAGATTTTCATAGACATATCTGTAGAAAAAAATGAAATGCCACTTGATGAATTTCTTGATTTCTTTGAAGGAAAACCTGATGCCCGTCACTGTGCTTGGATTATAAGCCGTCTTCTTGGAATGTGTTGTTTTGCAGAGATTAATAATCTTGTGTTCAACTGTCTTTGCACTGACAATATTCTTGTAAATCCAGAAATGCATACTTTGAGAATTACTGGAGGATGGTGGTTCTCATCAATAGACGAAGAAAAAATGACAGGCGTTCAAAGTGAAATTTATCAGAATATGCCGATTTCCTGTCGTACTGACGGAATAGCAAGAAAAATTACTGATTTGGAATCGGTAAAGGCTATATGCAGAAAAATTTTCCCGAAAGATTCTCCAGAACCTCTTCTGGAATTCTCGGAAAGTCTATGTATGACTGATGCTTTCAGTGAAATGGAATTCTGGGAAAATACTATCGACAGGGCATTCGGAGGAAAATATTTCACTAAAGTCAATTTATGTCTTGCAGATATTTACAATTAATTATTTTTTAAGGAGGAATTTTTTATGGGTTGCGGAAACTGGAGTTCAAAAGATTGGAAAAGCTATTCTTCATCAAGAATAAGCGGAAGAGATACATCAGAAATATATACATCAAAAAATATGAAGCCTGAATATAATCCATTCGGTGTAAAGGTACGTGAAAGTCGTGACAGTGAAGACCATCCGAATTCTACACCAATTATAATAGGTCTTGATGTTACCGGTTCAATGAGCCGTATATTAAATATCACTGCCCAGAAACTCGGGGATATGGTAAAAGAAATATTAGAGCGTCAGCCTGTTTCAGACCCTCAGATATTGTTTTCAGCTATAGGCGATTCAACTTGTGACAGAGCTCCTCTGCAAATTACACAGTTTGAATCTGATATAAGAATCGCAAGTCAGCTTACTGAATTATGGTTTGAACAAGGTGGCGGAGGAAATGGTTTTGAAAGTTATCCGCTTGCTTGGTATTTTGCATCAAATCATACTTCCTGCGATGCTTTTGAGAAAAGAAATAAAAAAGGATTTTTATTTACTATGGGTGATGACTGTTTTCCGGAATATCTCAAGGCAGAGGAAATAAAAAAGATTTTCAATGACGATTTGCCATACAATCAGCATTATATATCTACAGAATCTCTCTATGCACAGGTATCAAGAAAATACGAAACATTTCACCTTATGCTTGAGGACGGCGGAAGTGCTAGACGTATGAATCCGGAAAAATGGCGTAATCTTATGGGCGAACGTGCAATATCAGTGTCAAACTGCCAATGTATACCTCAGATTATTGTTTCAATAATGGAAACTACTGTTGGACGTGATGTTGAAGAAGTTATAAGTTCTTGGGACAATAGCACTCAAGTTGTTGTAAGAAATGCTATTGGCACTCTTACAGAAAATAACAAAAAAGGAATATTCAAAAAAATATTCAAATTCTAAAAATTGTGATGTGAGGAAATAATTATGAAAAAAGCTTTTGCCGTCATAGGTGCTAACTTTGGTGACGAAGGAAAAGGGCTTATGACTGATTACTTTTGCAATAGAAATGAAAAATCACTGAATATAAGATTTAACGGTGGTGCTCAAGCAGGTCATACCGTTGTAACAAATGACGGCAGAAGACATGTATTTTCACATATAGGTGCAGGCAGTTTCAGTAATGCTGATACTTATCTTTCAGAGTTCTTTATAACAAATCCGATTTTGTTTATGAAAGAATATTCTGAAGATTTTACCAACAATATCTATATTTCAAAAGACTCAGATATAACGCTTCCCTGCGATATGCTCATAAATCAGCTTACCGAGGATTCAAGACAAAAAAAGCGTCACGGAAGTTGCGGAGTGGGAATATATGAAACTGTTTCAAGAAGCAAGAATGAAGATTTCAGAATAAAGTTCGGAGATATGCTTTCAGATTCGGAACTTTATGAAAAAATCACACTTATAAATAATGAATATGTTCCGAAACGTCTTGAAAAACTTGGCATTGAAAATATATCAGATGAATTCTTAAAACTGCTTTACAATAACATTATAACTGAAAATTTTATCGAAGACCTGAAAAATATGAAAAAAATATGCCATATATCTGATGACAGCATTATAGATAAATATGAAAATGTTGTATTTGAGGGTGCACAGGGTCTTATGCTTGACTGCGAAAGAAAAGATTATTTTCCAAATCTTACACCCTCCAATACCGGAATGAAAAATGTAAGAAGTATTTTAAATAAATTTCCATATACAGAAACAGAAATATGCTATGTCACACGTTCATACTTTACACGTCACGGTGCAGGAAAATTCAATACCGAATCAGAATCCTTAAAAGAAAATTATAATTTATATGACAAGACAAATCAGTCAAACAAATATCAGGGCAATTTCAGATATGGTTTTTTTGACTGTTCAGAATTCCTGAAATCCATACAGCTTGACAGTAAATATTTATCATCAGATGACTGTATATCTTTATGCGTAACTCATACTGATGAAACTAACAGTAAAATAATATGCCATGACAAAGAAATATATCCGGCTGATATTGCAAAAAAGATAAATGTGGACTTTCTTTATGTATCTAATGGAGAATCACAAAACAGTGTGAAAAAAATTCCCCTTGAATAAAATCAAGGGGAAATTTTTTATTTATTATTGGTTTTTCTCTTTGGGCTGTTCTTCATCAGGAAAGCTTTTTTTTTCTATATCCGCACCGATTAATCGAAGTTTCTGCTCCATAGCATCATAGCCTCGTTCAATATGGAAAATATCTTCTATTTCAGTTGTACCTTCAGCAGCAAGTCCGGCAATTATCAGAGCAGCTCCTGCTCTCAAATCACAGGCTTTCACAGGTGCTCCGACAAGATTTCCTGTACCTTCAATAACAGCAACTTTTCCGTCAACTGATATATCAGCACCCATTCTTCTTAATTCATCAACATATCTGAAACGCTGTTCCCACACACCTTCAGTTACTATGCTAGTGCCTGATGCAAGCGTTAAAAGCGTTGCAATCTGAGGTTGCATATCGGTTGGAAATCCCGGATGAGGTGTTGTCTTTACGTTTGCCCTTACTAAAGGTCCATCAACATACACCCTTACACTATCATCATACTGTTCAATATTAACACCTATCTTTTCAAGTTTTTTTGTTATTGATTCAAGGTGTTTAGGAATAACGTTTTTTATAAGTACATCGCCGTTTGTAGCTGCCGCTGCAATCATAAAAGTACCAGCTTCAATCTGGTCAGGAATTACAGTATATGTTGTACCTTTGAGATACTGAACTCCTCTGATTTTAATAACATCAGTACCTGCACCCATAATGTTTGCACCCATAGAATTAAGGAAATTTGCAAGGTCAACAATATGAGGTTCTTTTGCTGCGTTTTCTATTACAGTAAGACCTTCTGCCCTTACTGCTGCAAGCATTGCATTCATAGTAGCACCAACTGTTACAACATCAAAGAATATTGAATTGCCTTTAAGCTTTTCACATTTAAGGTCAATCATTCCCTGACTGATAGTATAATCAGCACCAAGTGCGGAAAATGCTTTTAAATGCTGGTCTATAGGACGATCTCCAAGAGGACATCCTCCCGGCATTGAAACTCTTGCCTGATTAAATCTTCCAAGCAATGCTCCAAGGAAATAATATGATGCTCTCATTTTTCTTGCGGTTTCATACGGAACACAACATCTTTTTATATTAGTTGCATCTATTCTGTATGATGTGCGCGAAAGAGCTGTAACTTCTGCACCCATTTCAGTAAGGATACGAAGACTTATATTAACATCACTTATTGAAGGAACATTATTTATTATGCACGGCTCATCTGAAAGTATTACAGCTGGAAGTATTGCAACAGCAGAGTTTTTCGCTCCGCTTATCACAACTTCCCCTTTAAGACAATTTTGGCCTTTTATAACAAATTTATCCAAAGTTTTTTCACTCCTCATTGTAAGAGAATTATATAATATATAATCCTGTTATTATCCCATAATAATATTAATTATAATCGCTTATATACCATTTTAAATCTTCGCCATCATATTCAGCAACTTTTACTGATTCTATTACAACAGCATCATAAGGCTTATCGCTTCCGTCTGTTTCAACCTGCTGAATTTTGTAAACAATATCAAGACCGTCAAAAACCTGACCAAATATTGTGTAGTTTCCATCAAGCCAAGGAGTTCCGCCGAGTGTTTTATAAAGCTCCTTAAATGAATCAGAATAACTCTTTGAATAGGCCTGTTCCATCTGTGAAAGTGTATTATCATCATACTTTTCACCAGTAACTATATAGAACTGACTTCCGTTTGTAGCTGTAGAACCACTGTTGGCATATGCAACAGCTCCGGAAACGTGAGTAAGATAAGGAGAAGCATCTCCGTCTTCAAATGTTATGCCCTGAACCGGTTCACCACCTCTGCCAGTTCCCTGAGGGTCACCACCTTGAATCATAAACTGATTTATTACACGATGGAATATAAGCTCATCATAATAACCCTCTTTAGCGTGTTCAACAAAGTTTTTAACACCTTTAGGGGCAAGGTCAGGGAAAAGCTTTATTTTTATATCCCCCATATCCTTTATAGTCATAATTATAATCTGCTCGCCTTTTTCCGGAGCAGTAAAATTAGCATATTCTCCTGCCTTTAAATTATCTGTTATGGCTGAACCGGAATCTGTTGAAATTTCAACCTCTTTTCCGCAAGCTGTCAGTGAACAGGCAAAAAGAGAAAAACATAAAACCGCTGTTATTATTCTTTTTATTTTTCTTATCATCGTAATACTCCTATTGCTTAATTAATAAAAATTAATGCAATTCTTTCCTTTCATAAATCTATTTTTTTAATATCCATATTTCCGATTGACTGGCAATATGAATTTTATTCTAGGCTATTATTATATATCATAAATACTGATTTGTAAAGTAAATTTCAAACTTAACAAAATATAATGCCAATTTTAACAATAATTTGCTTTGCAACCATAATTTATTTTGTATTTAGTAATAAATATTTAACACCTGTCTATAATTGAATTTTATTTATCATTTTTTGAATATGTCTCTATTTCGACAGAAATCACCATTATATCATCAACAGGTATCTTGGAATTATCTGTTGTGCTATTATTAACCTTGACTTCCAAATCAGTAAGCTTTTCAATAATATCGAATCCTTCGTAAGTCTGACCTATAATAGTCATCTGTTGTGAGAAATTTGGTATTCCGCCGTGTTCAACAAAAGCATCAGGAAGTTTTGTATCACTGGAATATGTGTAGATTTCCTCTTTGACTTCATTAGTGAATTCTATTGAATTAAGAATCGAAAAACGACTTCCGCAGTAATAAGTTGCCTCACTTTTAAGATAATCCCATAAGCTCCTGTCAACAGTAGTAGTCATAGAACATATTGCACCTCTGAAAGGCCAAAGATTCTGATTAAGCTCCACTTCAACAAGTTCCCTTGATTTATCATAATCATCAGGAAGAGTTCCGTCTTTTAGCGGAGAACCCATAGCGGTATATACTCCTTTTTCAGAATGGAATACATAGGTATTATCATAATATCCACTTTCTGCAAGTTCAATAAAATTCTGAACAGCATTAGGAGAATATTCAGGATATAAAACTGCTTTTATATCTCCGAGAGTAGTTCTGATTATTGCTATTGTATCACCCTCTTTGGGTTCATTAAACTGCACAAATTCAATAGTATCAATATCTATATCAATCCTTGATTTTTGTGCATAATAATTATTGCAGGCAACAAAGCATAAAGATATTATAAACAATATAAAACAAATTAATACTGCAATTCTAAGTTTTTTGACACTCTTCTTCATCACATAAATCCTCTCAAAGAAAATAACAGATACAATATTTATCTGATAACTAAATTATAACAAAAGCATTTAATTTTGTCAATGTAATTTGAGGTAAAAATTATACTTATGGTACTTTTTCCAAACGGCAAAATAATGCAGACAACTATTATTGTCTGCATATGAAAGTAAACAAAAATTTATATTTGAATCCTGATTCAGATTTTTTGCTATACTATCTCTGACATATAATGCTTGCTGAACTTTTTAACATTTTCTTCAAATTCTTTGCCGTGCTGAAATTTCAAATCCTGAATATATCCGTGAGTATCAAAGCTTTCGTGAGCAATTTCAATCATACAGACAGCAATATTTGAACAGTGGTCAGAGACTCTTTCAAGATTTGTAAGAAGGTCAGTAAGTATAAATCCCATTTCCATAGTGCATTCATTTTTACGAAGTCTTGATACATGTCTTTTTTTAAGTAAAATCTGAAGGTCATCAACTACCTGTTCAAGCGGTTCAATATCATAAGCTTTTTCAATATCATCACTCTTAAAAGCTTCAAGAGTCAGATTAAGAATATCTCCTACAGCACGTATCATAACAGAAAGTTCCTTTTTGGCTGATTCTGAAAAACTGAGTTTTTTCTCATATATTTCTCTTGCTGAATCAAGTATATTTATTGAATGGTCACTGATTCTTTCAATATCACCTATTATTCTGAGCAGTTTTGATACTTCCATACTGTCATTGTCTGACAATGCCTTTGCACTGAGATTCAGAAGATATGAACCAAGTTCATCTTCATATTCATCTACCATTTCTTCATTTTTAATGATTGATTGTGATATGTTTTCAGTATAGTTTAAAACCATACTCATTGAAGAACTTAATCCTGATACAGCTTTATCTGCCATATCAAATGCAACATTCTTACAACATTCAACCGCTACAGGAGGAGTTGAAAGAAGTCTTTCATCAATAAGCTTTGTTTTTTCTTTTTCATCGCCATCTTTTACTATAATATGTGCAAGTTTTTCAAGCTGTTTTGTAAAAGGCATAAGAATTATAAGTGCAAATATCTTGAATATTGTATGAATCTGAGCAATTCCAAGAGGATTTGTGGCATTATTTACAAATGAAAATCCTATTATTGCATTTAATCCATAATATACCGCCATACATATTACCGCACTTATAACATTAAAACTGAGATGTATTACTGCTGCTCTTTTAGCATTTTTTCCTGCACCTGCTGATGAAATCATAGCACTTACACAAGTTCCTATATTCTGACCCATTACAATCGGTATTGCTGTAGCATAAGTTACGCTTCCTGTAAGAGTAAGTGATTGGAGTATTCCGACTGATGCTGATGATGACTGTACAATAGCAGTAAATACAACACCTACTATAAGTCCAAGTATCGGATTTGAAAAAAGCAATAAGATTTCCCTGAACTTCTGTGATTCTGAAAGAGGTTCAACAGCTCCAGACATTGTTTCCATTCCAAACATCAGAACTGCAAATCCAATAAGTATATATGCTGTATCATGCTTTTTCTTGTCTTTTATAAACATAATCATTACTATACCTATAAATGCAAGAAGAGGTGTGAAAGATGCCGGTTTAAGCATCTGAAGCCAGAACGTTTCCCCCTGTATTCCGGTAAGACTCAAAAGCCAAGATGTTACTGATGTTCCAAGGTTTGCACCCATAATTACACCAACAGACTGATGAAGTGTCATTATTCCAGAATTTACAAATCCTACAACCATTACTGTTGTTGCCGATGAAGACTGTATAACTGCTGTCACCACAAGTCCGAGCAGAAATCCTTTGAAAGTGTTTGAAGTAAGATTTGCAAGTATTGATTTAAGCTGACTGCCTGCACGTCGTTCAAGTGCATCACCCATAATATTCATTCCATAAAGGAAAAAGGCAAGTCCACCAAGTAAAGTAAATACATTAAAAATACTCATATGAAAATACTCCCTATCATTTTTAATTTACTCATATTTTTTCATCTTTACAATTATATAACACGATTGTAAAACCACGGTGCTTATTTTGTAAAATTCATGTAAAATCTGCTCAAAAAAAGACAGCTGAAAATAACTGTCTTTTTTAACATAAAAAATAGATTATGGAAGAAATATAGTTATCTCTGTACCTTTACCAAGTTCACTTTTAAGATTTACTGTTCCCTTATGATATGCAACTATATGCTTTACAATTGAAAGTCCAAGACCTGTTCCGCCTGTCTGACGTGAATGGCTTTTATCTACACGATAGAACCTTTCAAAAATTCTCTCCGTATCACTTTCAGGTATTCCTATTCCATTGTCCCTGATTGATATCACCGTCTGATTTTCAACGGAGGAAATGCCTACTTTCACATATCCACCTTTTTTATTGTATTTTATTGCGTTATCAATAAGATTTGTAAAAAGTTCACGGATATAGCTTTCATTGCACATACAACAAATACCTTCATCACCTTCAAATATAATACTTACCTCTGCACTTCTTGCCTTATCTGCAAGAAGTTCAGCTACTTCCTCAGCAATGTTCATAAGATTTATTTTACTTGTAATTACTTCATTATTTTCATCAAGTTCCGAAAGTCTTATAATATCATTTATAAGGAAAAGAAGCCTCTGACTTTCCTGCTGTATTCTTGAACCGTATTTTTTTATATCCTCAATATCAGTAATCATACCACTTCCAAAAAGTTCACCGAATCCCCTTATTGTAGTAAGAGGCGTTTTGAGTTCGTGAGATACATTGGCGGAAAATTCACGTCTTAAATTTTCAGCATCAAACTTCTGGCTTACATCAGTGAAGATTATAATTATACAATCATTACTTGATATTTCTACTCTGTTTGCATATGCATATAATTTCTTTCCGTTTTCAAGATTAATATCCTGTATTGTACGGCTTTTATCATTATCTGAAAGAAACTCAATAAGTTCCTTGCAGTCGGTAAGCGATGATATATGAGTCATACCGGAAATATAACCATTATCAGTAAACATATTCACAGCACTTTTATTGATATTTATAATATATCCGTTCTCATCAAGAATTACCATTCCTTCACTCATATTTTCAAATATAAGTGCTATTTTCTCACTTTCATTCCGCCATCTTCCTTTATATTTATCCACTTTTCTTGTAAGTCCGGATATTGTTTCAGTTATGGATTTAAATTCATCATATTCCGTCTGAATTTTAAGAATTTCATTTTCACTGCCATTAAAATTTTCAATTTGTTTCGCAAGATTTCTGAATGAAATCATAATATTTTCTGCAAGTTTTTTTGAAAAATAAAGAGAAATACCTATGCTTAATGCAAGAGCAATAAAAGAAAATACCAGTCTTATTATTAATACATCTTTTATATCATCACCATATCTGTCATAACAGAAAAAATCAGATACTAATTCAAATACAATAAACATTATTACTGATATTAACAATATTATCGTCATACTTTTATAAAGCTTTTTTTTCATACTATCTTATACCCATATCCACGTACTGTTGTTACAACATCACTGCAACCCACATTCTCAAGTTTCTGACGTAATGTTTTTATATGAGCATCAACTGTACGGCTTTCACCTTCATAATCAAATCCCCACACGTTAAGCATAAGCATATCTCTTGAAACAGCCTTTCCCTTGTGCTGACCAAGATAACTTAATAGTTCAAATTCCTTATATGTAAGAACAGCTTCATTTTCTCCGTAAAATACTGTTCTTTTCTGTAAGTCAATAACAAGTTTGTCTATTGATATAATCTGGGAAGTATTATTAGTTACTTTGGAACGTCTCAATACTGCTTTGATTCTTGACAAAAGTTCCATAATCCCAAAAGGTTTTGTTACATAATCATCTGCACCCATTTCAAGACCTTTTACTTTGTCAAGCTCACTTGATTTTGCCGTAAGCATTATTATGGGTATATCTTTATATAAATTATCTTTTTTCAATGCTTCAAGAATTGTAAAACCGTCCTGTCCGGAAAGCATTATATCAAGTAATATAAGTGAAGGTATATCCTTTTTTAGATTTTCCATAAGTTCCCTTCCCGTTTCAAATCCCTGTACTCCATAACCCCCCGATTTTAAAGCGCACGATATAAGTTCTCTTATTCCTATATCATCTTCAACACAATATATTAATGACATCAATAACCACCTCAGCCGATTTTTTATATATAATTTTATTATAACTCAAAAAAAAATCAATTTCAAGATTTTTTTCTATCAAAAAAAACATCTCTCCTGTTTTTTCAGAATAATAAATATACTGAAATTACAGAAGAGATTATGTAAAAAAATATCAGGAAACAATTACCTTCTTGTTCTGTAGAGCATCCAAAGAAGCTCTAAGATTCCCAAGCCAAGAAATATAAACATTAATTTCATATCGGGTTTCTTTATTTTAAAACGTGTTATAAATGCAATAGCTGTCAGTAAAAGCACTGTACCATAAATGCAAGGAAAAATTTCATAACCTATATCGTTTCTGAAACTATAAAGCAATGGAAGTATAAGTGCAACGCTTGTAACAGGAAGTCCTTCATATATTTTTCTTACATCAGATGTCTTTTGCTGTCTTAATTCTTCCGTTACATTAAAATAAGCCAGTCTTATTACTGCACATAAAGGGAAAAGTATAAGTATGGGAATATCAAGCCATTTTTTCATACCAACTGAATATCCTATTACTGACGGAAGAACTCCAAAGCAAACCAAATCGCAAAGTGAATCAATCTGTATTCCGAACTGCTTTTCCTGTTCTGTACGATTCTTACTTGTACGTGCCACTTTTCCGTCAAACATATCACAAAGACCAGAAATCATAAGACATATTATAGCATATCTAGGACTTGCAGGCATATCCCCAACCCCTGAAGCAAGAAAAATTCCGGTTACAGATGACAGCAAACCAATATATGTCAAAATAACTGTATAATTATAAAAACCAATCATCAAAAAGCTCCTTAAAAACATTTTACAACTATAATATTATAGCATATAAAATATAAAAATTCAATAGCCTGACGACAATTTAAGAAACAAATCATAAAAACTACTATTTTTATTATTTAAAGCATATTCTGTAAATTCATGGATATTCTTTTTTGTTAAAAATCTAAAAGGAAGAATTTTCTGCATTGAATTAATATCGTTTATGTCAATAAGATATTTCACTGTTTTATTGATATTTTTCCTGATGTAGACTTTAAAAAAATCATAATTATCTATCATATATAACGCAATCTGGATTTTATATTCCCATTTTTTTATTTCTTTAAAAGCGTCTTCCGCGTTATTGCTGTTAAAAAATCTCAGAATTTTTCTTATTTCAGATAATGTAAAATGTGATGAAGATTTCAAATTCAGATTTATATTAAATCTGTCAAAGAAAATTTCAAGTTCTTTGATATTCCTGCAATTTGTAAATGTGTCGTTATCATCAGCACTGAAAGATGACGGCATTGAAATTAACAATAAATTCTTACAGTCCATAAAAAGCATTCTTCCGGTATCTCTCAGTGAATTGGACAATCTTATATATTCCAGATTACAGCAATTGCAAAAGCACAAACTTCCTATTATCTCAACCGAATCAGTCATAATTATTTCCCTGAGATTTGAACAGCATTCAAAAACACTGGCATTTATTTTTTTTACCGAATCCGGAATAATGTATCTCGAATCAGTTTTTGATGGAAGATATGAAAAAATTTCTGTCATATTCCTACTGAAAAGTATATTGTTGTCAATAATATAATTTGGATTTTTTTCTGATATTTCAATTATTTTAAGACCAGTACAGCCCTTGAAAATATTTTCCCCTATGAACTTTACTGATTCTGGAATAAAGAAATATTTAAGACTTGTACAGTCACTGAATGCATATGAATCAATAATAACAACAGAATCCGGAATATTGATTTTATATAAGTTATGACAATTCCCTATTGCAAATTTCTTAATCCTTTTGACTGTATTGGGTATTGTGATACTTGTTATATTATCGTTGTGGCTAAAACAAAACATACTTATTTCTGTTACTCCATACGGAATAACAATATCACTTATATTATCATCGTAAATATATTTGTAAAGGATATTTCCTCTAATCTGAAAACTCATATAATTTCTTCCTTTTTTCATATTATAATATAAATAATTATATACTAAAATATATATCTTTACAATACTTTTCCGATACTTGATTGATTAACGAAATAATATATGTTATAATAAAACAGAAATAATTTTGTCTAAGGAGTTTTTTATATGACTGACCTTCATACACATTCAAATAAATCAGACGGTGAACTTTCCCCGTCAGCTTTAATGGAAACTGCATATAAATGTGGTGTAAGAACAATATCGATTACTGACCACGATAATGTATCAGGCAATGCAGAAGCTATGAAAAAATGCAGTGAACTCGGAATGAAATTCATAACTGGCATTGAAATAAGTACAAATGAATTCAAAGACCTCCATATATTAGGATATAACATAGATATAAATAATGCTGAACTTCTTAAAAAGTGTGAAATTTTTGCAGAATCACGTCGTGGAAGAGTAAAAGAAATGATTAATCTTTTGGAAAAGTATAATGTATTTATTACTGAAGATGACATTTTGAAACAATCCAAAGATGGCATTATTGCACGTCCTCATTTTGCAGGTGCTATGGTAGCAAAAGGTTATGTTTCCACAACAGAGGAAGCTTTTGAAAAATATCTTGCTACTCCGGAATTCCATAAAATAAAAAGATACAAGGCATCTTTTAAAGAAGCTATAGAATTAATTCATAATGCCGGAGGACTTGCAGTTATGGCACATCCTTTTCAAATAGAAAAATCAGAACATCAGCTTGACCTTGATGAATTTGTTGCTGAACTTGTAAACAATGGTCTTGACGGTATGGAATGTTATTATAGCCGTCATACTCCGGAAATGTTTGACAGATACCTGAAAATCGCTGAAAAATACAATCTCTGTATTTCCATAGGTTCTGACTATCACGGAATCCATATAAAAGAAAAAATACATCTGGGAACAGGTGAAAATAATTCTCTTATCAATCTCCAGAATATCATTTCATTTAATGATAATAAAAGAAATATCCTTAATTATATTTAATTTATACAAATATATCAACACTATTTTGTGCAGTCCAACAAAAAAATAATATTCCCTTGACTTTTGATTCGCTTTGTGATATAATAATTAAGTCGTAAAGTTAATACTGTTTAGGGGTATAGCTCAGTTGGTAGAGCAGCGGTCTCCAAAACCGCGTGCCGAGG
>CAMWNQ010000028.1 GCA_947175655.1 uncultured Clostridia bacterium
ATAAGTAAACTGTGCAGTGACTTGATTATTTGGAATTGTTTTAATTTTAATTTTCTAAACAATTAAGTCTTGTTTCCCTTTTCAGTAACATCAAAACAATCTGTATAAATCTGCAATAATGTGAGATCAGAAGTGATATCACCTTGAATTACAGAGATGATATATTCAAGAACACAAAACATCACCAAATACAAAAATAAAATCAAAACATATCAGTAATGATTGTATGTCAATAATAGGATAAAAAACGATAAAAGGAGTTGAAAATTATAATTACTAATATTACAACCTGTCGTGAAATGGGCAGGAGTAAGAATATAACTTCTCGAACAGCTCTATGAAACTGGAAGAATCTTTGTTGCAGAATAAAAGTGCGTATATCTCTTCACAATAGTTCTGAACTCCGTGTCGATACGTGATACCAGAATGATTTTATTCTCAGAAAACTTTATCATATTCATCTGAACCATTCTTGTGCCCTAAAAAATCATTGAGCCTTCAGGAATTATTCTGAGAGCCTTATTAAGAATATTCTGAATGCTGCACTTGATAAACAAGCCTTGTCCCTCCAGATTTTTCTCCTAGAAGAAAATCAGATGCTTTACAAATGCTTCTAAATCAAGCATTGTCTGAAATCCTTCCAGTATTTTTCTGTATGGGTTATTGTTATTAAATGTCATGTTTAGAAATGTATTATGCTCTTTATTGTAAAGTAAGTCTGTTTCAGCATCTGTAAGTATATACCTTACCTGCCCCTTATTTTTCGAAAACGTATAGGTCAAGATGGGGGAATGGCTAATAGCTTTATTAAAAAATTAACTAAACTCAATGGAAACTCCTCTGTTTTATATTTTTGGCTGTATTGATATTTGGCAAGACCAAAATGATTATAGGTATCAACAAATACATCTAAAATAGCTTTGAGAATTTTCAATTTTCTAGGAGAAGCATCTGATTCGACATGCAAGGACAGAAATATAATGTCGTAAGTTGGCATTTACTCTTTCTACGGTATATGTGTTGCTTTTATCATGAATATTGCGAATATGTCTGCTGGGATAGACAATAACAATATATCCAAAATATCCATCTGTGTAGTAATACTTTGCTTCTGAAGTTCAGGAGATTTATCAAATGCAATGTCAAATCCAACAATTTGACATAGTTCACGGCTGACCATCGTTATCAGATATACATTTTCTCTTGTTTCAGTAAACAGTTTTTTTATTGATAAACCAATATAATTCGTTAATCTCAAGATATTCCGAACTTTTTTCAGCTTCTATCTATTTTTCTGTTTTTTTAATCCAGTTGTATACATTTGCTTTATTTATACCTAATGTTTGTCTATGCCTCTTCCACTTACTCCCGAATAATACATTTTAAGTGCTAGTTATTTGGTTGTAATACTTATATTTCTTCGGCTCAAGTGTGTATCTTATCCCACAATCTTTACACTTGCAACGTTGCATTCCAGAACAGTTATATCCTATTTTTATCTAATTCTCAATCTTTTCACATTTTGGATGTCTTTTATTTTCATATATTGTTGTTTTTTTTCATATTTTTGAACTTCTATAGTTTTTGATATTATATTACAAAACTTACTTTTTATTTACTCCATACCATTGATGTAAAAGATACTTCTTTGTAAGTCATAACAAAACAGTCATATGCATAAAATTCATATAAGGAGTGATTTCATGAAAAACATAATATATATTAAAAACACGTTCAGAACAGAGGAAACAAAGGCAATGCAGAAAATAGTAACAGAAAAAATTCAGAAATTACTGAACCAGAAAATCAGAAAAGCAGTATAATTTGCTGAAAGCCATAGGAAGGGAAGTGTTGCTGATGCCCAAAGTCGGGATATACTGCCGTTTATCTATTGAGGACAAGAACAAGCTGAAATCGGATGATAGTCAAAGTATACAGAATCAAAAATCCATGCTCCGTGAATATTGCAGAGAACGTGATTGGGAGATTTATGATATTTACTGCGACGATGGTTACAGCGGTATCGACTGTACCCGTCCTGATTTTAATCGCCTGCTTCGTGACTGTGAATCTGGAAAAATTAATATTGTTCTATGCAAGGATCAGTCACGATTTTCAAGAGATACTGTTGTCATAGAGCAATACATTAATGACAAATTTCTCGAATGGGGAATCCGTTTTATCGGTGTTGTGGACAATGCCGACTCCGACAGCGAAATTTATGATACTATGAGGCTTTTCACCAGTGCTTACAATGAAATGTATGTCAAAGACATCTCCTCAAAAATTCGGCGTACACTTACATATAAAAGAGAACAGGGACAGTTTATTGGTTCATTTGCTCCGTATGGCTATAAGATAGACTCGAATGACAAGCATCATCTTGTAATTGATGAGGATACCGCTCCCATTGTAATCAGAATTTTTGAGTTATACGCTCAGGGGTCAGGTTACCGAAAAATCGTACAGGAGCTGAATGCACAAGGCATTCTCAGCCCATCTGCTTACAAGAAAAAAATTGGTTCAAAGTACACTAATTACAACGCTGATTCGAGCAATTCAAAAGGGCTATGGACACAGTCAACTATTGCGGCTATTCTTAGAAACGAAATGTATACAGGCACTCTTGTTCAGGGAAAATCTCATCACATAAGCTATAAGAATAAAAAGCGTAAAAAAGTTGATAAAAGTGATTGGGTGAGAATACCAAATACCCATGAAGCGATTATCGATCATGATAAATGGGGGCGTGTACAGGAACGTCTTAACAATCGAACGAGAGCCGGTCGCAGTTCAAAGGAGCTTTCACCGCTATCTGGGAAAGTTAGATGTGCGGTCTGTGGTCGTCCTATGAAAAGGAACGTGTACTACAATAAAGCAAGAACCATTCAGTATTACGGCTTACAGTGTGCTACATATAAAACAGGTGCAATGAACTGTATTAATAACAAGTCTATCAGCGGAAAAGTCCTTGAACAGAAAATTGTCGATGAGCTGAATTGTATTGTTGAAAACTACTGCCAAACTGATGATATTACGATTGCTGATATCCACAGTGAACAGCTTCAGGCTATGGAATATCAGTTTTTTAACCTCAAATCTCAGCTCAGTATTGCTAAAAGCCGTCTGACTAAAATGTACAAGGACAGGCTTGATGGTATTATTTCTGATGCCGATTACCTGATGTTTCGTGAAGTTCTGTCCTTTGAGGAGAAGGAAATATCTGTTTGTATTGCCGAAACAGAAAAGCAGATTGAGGATTGCCGTATGCGTCAGAAAAATGCCGAAAATCAGAAATCTTTCATTGAAAAATATATACGTTTTGAGATACTTGACAGAAGTATTGTCGAGGAATTTATAGAGTTTATTGAGATTGGTGAAATAAAGGATGACGGTGAACGTGAAATCAATATTCATTGGAAAATTTAACGGTGAGCTTTTGAGCTTGCCATTGTTTTTATATTTTACGGCTGTCAGCAAAGCCATTTTGTGATATAATAGAGTAAGCGAGGAGACAAAATATTAACTATTACATCATTCACAAAGATAAAATTATAGGTCTTGAGAGGTAACATAAATCAATTTTTAAAATTTGGATTTATTTTCTAACAATATGGGATTAAAACCCTAGGCTTTAGCCGACACCTTTAGGTAAACCTGCTGAAGAATATCGAAAACTTAAATGGAAAAGATATTCTAAGAGGTGATAAAATGCAGAATTATTGAAAAACATCACATAGCACCTATGATATAAAATATCATATCATATGGATAACAAAATATCGAAAGTAAGTAATGATGGGACAAATAGCATTAAGAACAAGAGATTCGATAAGAATGGTATATTCAAAAAATGATGTGGAAATATTAAGCGGTCATGTAGGAAAAGACCATATACACTTACTTGTATCAGTGCCTCCGTGTATTTATCAGCCAGTAAATTAGTTCAGTATATGAAGGGATACAGTTCAAGGAAATTGCAAATGGAGTATAAAGAATTAAATAAGCAATACTGGGGACAGCATATGTGGGCAAGAGGATATTTTGTAGCAAGCAGTGGAAATGTAACAGATGAGATAATAGCTGAATATATTAGATGTCAGGATATTGTCGAGCATACTAATAACAACAATTTTAATGTTGGTAGTCTTTAGACGGCTTTATTGGCTTTAGCCAATAGTGTTTCAGTTTGAAACAGTTTTGTGTGTATTTTGGTGAATGACTTTATTAAAAATCACATGAAAATCACTTTGAAACTAAGATAAATTATTTCAAATTCATCTGATTAAATTATTTGATCAATAAAATTGATTTGCGTGGCGAGGTCATTATATATATATACAAATTACAAATGCCTGAAATCCTGTCTGGATAATATTAATGGTTTACAGTCTAACAAGTTCAAAGAAGATGATGACAGAAAATTGTTTCTCCTATATTTCACACTAATTATAAATGGTATTTGAAATTATATTACATTGAGAAACAGACCTCGTGACTAGAGATGTACTGATGTTATCGTTGATTATCTTGGACAGCAATATATCAACAAATTGAAAATCTGGTGTGGCGATGAATACAATACGCAAGAAGAAAATCAGTTGTCTCAATATCTGCATTATTATCATATTGACAAGGGATATTTGATCCGTTTTAATTTCAAAAAACAAGTAATTAGGTGTACATACAATAAACTTCAATGTTAAGAAAATTGTGAAGGGTTTTGTCTGATTCTGGTTATAGTATCTCTTTATTTTTCCAAGCGCCTGTAAATAGCCATTTTTATGACCCAGTTTAATTCGATTCGCCACATGGAGGAATGGACGGTGGCTGTGTAAGTATAAATGGAGATTCTGAAAAGGGAATAAATCTTAATATACTCCTAACACTCAGAGATATGCTCAGAATATCTGGATATGATGTTGAAGTCACGAGAGATACAGACAAATCAATACATGATAATGGCATTGAAGGTGTTGCAAATCAGAAAAGTTCTGATATGGATAATCGTCTTGCATTATTTAATAAATATGAAAATGCTGTTTGCATATCCATACATCAGAATCAGTTTACAGATTCTAGATACAGTGGGGCTCAGATGTTTTATTCGGATTCAAATAAACAGAATGAAGCTCTTGCTGGAACAATTCAAAAAAAATTTGTTGAGTTTATACAGCCTGATAATAAACGTGAAATAAAGCTTTGTGGAAAAGAACTTTTTTTATGTTATTTCAGTAAAAATCCAACTGTTATGGTTGAATGCGGATTTTTATCAAATCCGGAAGAAGCATCATTGCTTATGACTGAAGATTATCAGAATAAAGTTGCATTTACCATCTTTTCCGGATTGAATGAATTTCTAAAAAATTAAGGGGGAATCAGAAATTTTCCCCCCCATAAATATTAATTCTCACTGAGTTTTTCAATAGTTACTTCAAAAGCCTTGTCAAGTTGATAATCTGTAGTATCAATTTCATCATTTGATTGTACTGTTATATAATCCGGAGTAATACCTGTTCCGTCGAAACATTCAGAAACAGTAGTCTGATATTCAGCAATGGTAAGAGCTACAGCACTTCCGTCATCAAATGGTTTTGTTACCTGTATAACACCTTTTCCATATGTCTGCTCACCAACTATAGCTGAGTTTTTGAAGTCACGGAGAGATACAGCAAATAATTCCGCTGCACTTGCAGTTTTTCCATTTACTATTACGGTCATTGGTATATTCAGCTCTGATTCATCTGAATATATAAGAGTTTCAGTATGTTCATCTTTATATTTTTCTATTGCTATAACGCCTTCTGGAAGAAGTGGGTCAATACATTTTTCGAGAGAGGATAAAAGACCTCCTCCATTGTTTCTGAGGTCAATAATCAAAGCCTTAGCACCATTCATAGTAAGTCTTTCAAGTTCAGAATGGAACTGTTCCGGAGTATTGCCTCTGAAAGATGATATTTTTATATATCCTATATAATCATCGAGCATACGGCTTGTAACAGAGGTAATTTCGATAGTTTGTCTGGTAAATTTAAGAGGTATATCTTTACCATCACGCCTTATTGTTATTTCAACATCAGAACCGGCAGTACCGCTTATAGATGCAATTGCATCATCAACACCCATTTCAAGTACATCTTTACCATCAACAGCAACTATTATATCTCCGATTTCAAGAACAGATTGCGAAACCGGTGAATTTACCATAATTGAAGCAATAGTTAAATATCCGCTGGCATCTTCGGAAACCGTAATGCCAAGACCTACGATTTTTCCTGAATCATCTGCAAGCATATCCTGATATTCAGCAGGAGTAAGATACTGTGAATATTTATCGTCAAGACCACTTATATATCCTTTTAAAATTCCATAGCCTAATTTTTCCTCATCAATTTCATGAAGAAAGTTTTCTCTTACATAAGTATCAATAGATTCAAGCTGTTGATATTTTTCTGCTTTTTCTTTAACATCAACAACTTTTTTATTAAAGTTCTGTAATGAAAAAAAAGAAGTTATAATGAATGTAACAGTACAGGCTATCGTGGCAATGCTTAAAGCTAATCCAAGACTTATTTTTTTATTCATATTATTCTCACTTTCTGAATATTATATATATCAGCGGACAAAATCGGGCGAACATTGTCCGCCCTGATTTTAATTAATTAAGATATGATGACGGGTCTACTTGACTTCCGTCAATTTTTATTTCAAAATGGAGATGATTTCCTGTAGAATATCCGGTACAGCCTATAGCACCTACTGACTGACCCTGACTTACATAATCTCCTACAGATACATAAGCAGATGTCATATGTGCATACATAGTTGAATATCCATCGCCGTGGTCTATAACTACATAGTTGCCGTAACCTCCGCCACAACCACAGGAATAATCTTTGCCATAGTCGTGAGTACAGGAGTTATTTACCATAATGACAGTGCCTGAACGTGATGCAACAGCTGAAGTACCTCGTATACTTCCACCTGTTATATCTATACCACGGTGAGTAGTACCCCATCTTGAACCATATCCGCTTGATATGTAATAACCACTACCTGGAACAGGCCAGATAAATTCGCTGTCTGAATGAGAAGGAGTAGGTTCTGGATCGGGTTCTGGTTCTGGAGGATTTGTAGCTTGTTGCTTGGCTTCTTCTTCCTCTCTTGCAAGCCTTTCAGCCTCTTCTCTTGCAAGTCTTTCTGCTTCCTCAGCCTCGAGTCTTTCTTTTTCAAGTCTTTCAGCCTCGGCTTGTTTTTCTTTGGCAATTCTTTCAGCTTCAGCCTTTTCCTTAGCTATTCTCTCAGCTTCGGCTTTTTCTCTTGCTTTTCTTTCGGCTTCTTCTTTTTCACGTTTTTTTCTTGCAGCTTCTTCAGCAGCTTTGATTTTCTCTTCTTCTTTTAATTTTGCTTCATTTATAGCATTAAGTTCTTCAATATTTTTCATTCTTGTATTCGCTTCAAGTGCGAGAGCATTCAAATATTCTTCTGATTCTTCAAAAGCAGCATTATATTCATTTTTAAGACTTGTAAATTCAGAGCGTTTATTTTCCTGCTCATTCTTTTTTGCTTCAAGTGCAAGTTTTTCGCTTTCCAGAGCTGATTTTTCTGCATCAAGAGTTTCAAGCTGAGTTTTTAAAGTCTCAATCAAATCATTGTCATGTTCAGCGATACGATTTACCATTTCAACTCTCGAAAGCATATCATAGAAATCAGTAGCACCTATAACAGCTGATGCCAGACTATCATTTCCAGTGACGTACATAGCACGCAGACGTTCTTTAAAAAGTTCTGTATTTTCTGAAATATCCTGTTCCTGATAAGCAATATCTTTTATAAGGATTTCAATGTTATTTTCCGTAGTAGAAATATCAGACCTCAGACGGTTAAGTTCTTCATCAACTATAGCTATATTATTCTGCATCAGAACAATCTGATTTGATAATGTTTCCTGATAGTCTTTCTGTTCCTTCATATCGTCATTATATTTGCTAAGTTCAGCTTTAAGTTTTTCGATTTTCTTTTCGTTTTCTGCACGTTCTTCCTGAAGTTCTGCAATAGTCTTAGCCTGAACGCCTTTTTCCTGTTTTTCAGAATACACAAATGTTAAGTTTAACGTAATTACTCCACACACAATAAATGAGAGAAGTTTTTTTATTTTGCATAATTTATTCATTTTTTTGACAACAGTCGTTTTTTTATTCCGACTGAGCTCCTTTCATAATTATATTTTTTATGCTTTTTAATCATCTTGTTTCAATCCACACTGGCATTTTTAGGAATATGACAATAATCTGCATTATGGATTGTCTTGTGTCAGTGGGGGATACCATTTCATTTCGCCCGTCACTGCCATTAATTTTGCCTGCCAATTCCTCTCGCCACCTAAGGAGGTAGGAGAATCCTTGTTATTTGTTAAACATTAATATGCTTTCTGGTACACAGTACACTTCCAAGACCCCCGATAAATGCACCTGCAATAAGATATGCACCAAGAACATAAAATTGAATTTTCCCAAATGGTATTATACTTCCAAGTCCTATTACATTCATAACACTTATATTATTTTTTAAGATTTTGAATATCGCACGGTATACAACAAGAGTCAGTATAAAAGAACCTGCTCCTGAGAAAAATCCTGTAACCATACCTTCTATAAAGAATGGAATTCTGATAAATCCATTTGTAGCCCCAACATATTTCATAATTTGTATTTCTTCTCTTCTTGAGAAGACACTGGCTTTAGTTGTATTTGAAATCATAATCATTGAAACTATTATAAGCCCTATTATTATAGCTGTTGCAATAAGAGTTACGATTCTTCTGAGTTCCATAAGAATATTTACAAATTCCTGTGAAGCTTTTATGTAATATATATTATTCATACCTCTTATAATATCAATAATTTCAGTTACCCTGTTAATATCATACACTTTTACTCTGTATCCGTCAACAAGAGGATTTTCGCTTCCGAGTGATTCAAAAATTCTCTCATATTCCGGCATAGATTTCATCATAGATTGAAAGGCTTGTTCCTTTGATTCAAATGTTACTTCGGAAACACCATCTATAACTGATAAATTATTTCCAAGTTCTTCAATGTCTTCAAAGGATGCAGTGTCGTTAATAAATACGGCTATTTCATTTTTATTGCTTATTCCGCCTATAATTGAATCAATATTTATGTAAAAAAGTACAGACGCACCAACAAGAAGAAGTGATATAAGCAAAACACAAAATGTTGCAAAAGCCATCATTTTATTTTTCCAGATGTTTTCTGTTCCTTGGTCTATCAGATATTTTACACCACTAAGCTTCATCATTTATACCTCCGATTATTTCATCAAAGACAATTTCACCGTCAGTAATATTTATTATACGTCCGCCAAAATGTCTTACCAAATCGTGTTCGTGAGTGACCATAAGGATTGTAGTTCCGCAGTCATTGATGCCTTTCAGAAGTTCAACGATTTCATATGAAAGTTCAGGGTCAATGTTTCCAGTAGGCTCGTCAGCAATAATAAGCTGTGGGTCATTTACCAATGCCCTTGCTATGGCAACACGCTGTTTTTCACCGCCTGAAAGTTCATCAGGATACGAATTCATTTTTGATTGTAGTCCCACAAGCCCTATTACATATGGAACTCTTTTTTTTATGAATTTTTTCGGTGAATCAATAACACGAAGTACAAAGGCAATGTTTTCGTAAACAGTCATCGATGGAATAAGTCGGAAGTCCTGAAAAACAAAGCCAAGAGTACGTCTGAATTCAGGAATCTTATTTTTTTTAAGCTTGCTTAAATTATAGCCGTTTACAGTAACAAAACCGCTTGTGGCATCTATTTCTTTAAGCAGAAGTTTAATCATTGTACTTTTGCCTGCACCTGAAGAACCTACTACAAAGGTAAAGTCGCCATCATTTATTTTAAGACTTACATTGTTAAGAGCATCAACACCGCTGGAGTAGGTAACAGATACATTTTTTAATTCTACCAAGATTTTTTCACCTTCCTTTAGGCTTGATATCTGTCTTTATTATCCGACTAGTGTCTTTTTATTTAATTCGGTCCACACTGGCATTTTCAGGAACATGACAATAATTTATGTTATGGATTGCTTCGTGGCATTGAGGGATACCATTTCATTCCGCCCATCACTGCCGTTTACTTTATTTGACAATTCCTCTCACCACTTAAAAAGGTAGAAGAATTCTTGTTATTTTTTGTTAAAATTTAACTGGACTTGCTGAAAGATATTTTTTAACCATAAGAGCTATCTTAAATATAATAGCATGGTCAAATTCTCTTAAATCAAGACCTGTGAGCTTTTTAATTTTCTCAAGTCTGTATACAAGAGTATTTCTGTGAACAAAAAGTTTTCTTGAAGTTTCTGAAACATTAAGATTATTTTCAAAAAATCTCTGGATAGTAAATAATGTTTCATGGTCAAGTGATTCGATGCTTCCCATTTTGAAAACTTCATGAAGGAAAGTTTCACAAAGTGTAGTAGGAAGGTGATAGATAAGTCTTGCAATTCCAAGATTGTCATAGCTTACGATTACTTTATCTGTATCAAATACTTTTCCTACTTCAAGAGCCATCTGAGCATCTTTGAATGAGCTTGCAAGCTCTTTTACACCGACAACAGGTGTACCTATTCCGACATTTACCCTTGTATAGAATTCACTGCTTAAAGTATCAGCGATAGAACGTGCAAGCTTTTCGAGGTCTTTTGCGTCAACTGTGCTTTTAAGTTCTTTAACAAGTACAATGTCAGTTTCAGTGATGTTAAATACAAAATCTTTATTCTTGTCAGGGAAGAGATTCTGAATTACATCATAAGCAGAAATATCATTTGCAGATACTATTCTGATAAGGAATACTACACGGCTGATTTCTGCATTGAAATGAAGTTCTCTTGCCTTTATAATAATATCTCCAGGGAGAACATTATCAAGCACAACATTTTTAATAAAATTGTTTCTGTCATATTTTTCATCATAATACTGCTTGATATTGGAAAGAGAAATTGCCATAATGCTTGCATATTTAGCTGATGCTTCATCAACACCTTCAACAAATACAGCATAATCTGGCTTTACTCTTGAACCAAAAGGCTTGTAAGTATAGCCATCCCTGATAAATATATCGTGGGAATCGGTGAGGTCAAGAGATACGAATTCATTTGTTGTACCTACTTTTGTAAGGTCACTACAGGCAATTATGGTAGCTGTTTCATCTACAACTCCTATTGTGCAGTCGATAGTTTCTTTCATTTGCTGTACAAGACCTTGAAATAAACGGTTGGACATAAAATCTTCCTTTCTGATATTACAAGTTATAGTTTGCAATAAATTATTAATTATTACTCAGTATAATTGATTTTTATTTTTGAAAAATGTAACCAAAATGTAACCACTTATATTATATCACATTTTTTCAGGATAGTCAATATTTAAAATTGAAAGAGTATTTTTTAAAACTTGTCTTGTGCTTATGCAAAGAGAAAGACGTGCAAGACGAAGTTCATCTGATTCAGCATTTTTTACGCTACAGGAATCATAGAATCTGTGGAAAAGTGAGGCAAGTTCCACTGCATACTTTGTAATTTTTGCAGGATCATATGTCTTTGCCGAAGAATTAACCGTATCTGGAAGTTCTGCAATATGACGTATAAGTTCAATTTCAGATTTTTCGGAAAGAATTGAAAGGTCAGCTTCTGGATTATATTTTATTCCTTCTGCTTCAAGATTGGCAATAAGACTGCATATTCTTGCATGTGCATACTGAACATAGTAAACCGGATTCTGTGATGATTTTTCAACAGCAAGGTCAAGGTCAAATTCAAACTGTGAATTAGCCTCACGCATATTAAAGAAAAATCTTGCAGCATCTATAGGAATTTCATCAAGAAGAGTTACAAGTGTTATAGCTTTTCCGCTTCTTTTTGAAAGTTTTACAGTTTCTCCGTTACGAACAAGTCTTACCATTTGCATTAATACAACATCAAGCTTTTCTGCATCTACTCCAAGAGCAGTTAAAGCTGATTTAAGACGTGGTACATATCCGTGATGGTCAGCACCAAGAACATTTATAGCCTTATCAAAATTTCTTGTTACAAGCTTGTCATAATGATATGCAATATCAGGAACTACATATGTTGGTATGCCGTTTGCACGTACAAGAACGAAATCCTTGTCCACTCCGAAATCAGTAGCCTTGAACCATACAGCACCTTCCTGTTCATAAGTATGACCAGTTTCTTTAAGTTTTTCTACAATTTTCATTGTTTCTCCACTTTCATGGAGTTTGCTTTCCCTGAACCAGTTGTCATATACTATACGATATTTTTTAAGGTCATTTTCAAGACCCGCAATGTTTTTGGGGAGTGCATATTCTACAAGAAATTTTTTACGTTCTTCTTCAGACTGTCCGCTTAATACAGCACCATATTCATCAAAATAATTTTTTGCGTGTTCAATAATATCCATACCTCTGTATGAATCCTCAGGCATAGGGAATTCCGGAGCATTTCCTTCTTCTCCATAAATGCTCTTACAGAAATCTTCCATATTATAATCAAGACTGCATATTTTCTGTCCTTCTTCACTACATATCTGCATATATCTGAGTGAGAGTGACTTTCCAAATTTTTCAATCTGATTTCCGGCATCATTTACATAGAATTCACGTTCAACGTGATAGCCAGCCCATTGAAGTACACTTGCAAGACAATCACCTATAGCACCGCCCCTTGCATTTCCTATATGCATTGGCCCTGTAGGATTAGCTGATACAAATTCTACAAGAATTCTTTTGCCTTTTCCGTAATCTGTTTTGCCATAGTCATCGCCTTCATTGAGTGAAGTTTTTACTACATCTGCAAACCATTTTTTTGCAAGGAAGAAGTTCATAAATCCAGGGCCTGCGATTTCCATTTTTTCAAAGCAGGAGTTTTCAAGTACGATTTCTGAAGCAATCAGTTCAGCGATTTTTTTTGGTGGCATTCTGAGAGCTTTTGCTGAAACCATCGCTATATTTGATGCAAAATCTCCATGTGATTTATCAGCTGGTATTTCTATGTTGAATACCGGCATAGGAACTGCCGGTATCATCTCCTTTGATACAAGAATACCTAAAGCATTATAAATTATTTCCCTCAGTTGTTCTGAGGCATTTTTTATAAGGTTAGACATATTTTATTTACTTCCTTTCTTAATTTTTATTTCAATCCACACTGGCATTTTCAGAAATGTGACAATAATCTGCATTATGGATTGCTTCGTGTCAGTGGGTGATACAATTTCATTTCGCCCGTCACTGTCCTTAATTTTGCCTGACAATTCCTCTCACTACCTAAGAAGGTGGGAGAATCATTGTTATTTATTTGTTAAATTCATATATTATTAAAATCTTGAATTTTAAGTATAATTTCATTATCAGAAATATATGATGAATTGATATCCAAAGTATATTTTAGTGCTAGTTCTCCGGCTTTCTCAATATTATTTTTTATGAAATGAGTCATAACACCTATTTGAAAATCACCGTATGGCGTACCATAATGACAGAAATGTTTTTTATTTGTTTCAAGTGAAAGAGCAGAATTTGCTGTGCCTTCTCTGATAATTGATGCTGTATCATTTCCTTTTACAGTAATTGTTGTAGTAGAACCTTCAAATCCAGTAGCTTGAGTGTCATCGTATTTAAATGTGTAGACATTATTTCTCTCTCTTAAACACATCTGACGCTGCCGACGAAGCTAGAAGTGTAGAT
>CAMWNQ010000029.1 GCA_947175655.1 uncultured Clostridia bacterium
GTAATAATATTTCTTATGTTTAGGATGATGTTTTCAATAATTAACAGAGACAGTAAAGAAGTTGAATCAGTTAATAACAATGCAAATATTTCAAATAATATTGTCATTACTACATCTCAGAACATTACAACAATCACAGAAAAAATTACTGAAACTTCTCCGAAAATTGCTGTTGCTACTATAACTAGTGAATTGTTTGTGGAAACTAATGTTGTTACAATTGCTGAACCGTCTTCGGAATTAATTGTTACTGAACCGGCTTTTTCACCATATCTTTACAGCATCAAAAATGAGCATTTACCAATATTCAGTGATATTGGATATGATTCCGATATAGTAGATTATATAACTGATAAAGGAACTTATACTATTGTTAAGCAGTCTGGAAGTTGGGGAAAACTCAAGTCAGGTTTAGGCTGGATTAATCTTGATGACGGATTGTCAGAAAATTCAGATGAAGTTGATGATTCAGATGTCTTTCCATGGAATGTTGGTATAAACAATTATTGTGTGCCAGTATTCAGTGAGGCAGGATATGATTCAGATATTGTGGATTATATAACTGACAAAAGAGCTTGTAATATTATTGAAATATCTGGCAATTGGGCAAAATTGGAATCAGGTTCGGGCTGGATTAATTTTGATGATATATGGTCGGAAGGTAATATGGAATATATCGGACTTGGTGCTGTGTGTACTGATTCTGAATTTATTGATGTGTATTATGGTCCGAATTCAAATTCTGAAATCTTTTTTACTGCAGATAAAGATTCTATTGTTGACGTGTATGCAATTGATGTAGATGGCTGGTACTGTATTTGTCAGAACACATCTTACGGTTTTGTGAGTTCTGAATATATAAAAGTTTTTGAGGAAAGCAAAAATAATTTCTGACCTGACATATATAATATAAATAAAAAATCTTTGGAGGACAAATAAATGAAGTACAACAAAAAAATTCTTATGATATTAGTATCATTTTTATTATGCAGTTTTACATCCTGTGAAAATAAGCCAGCAGGTTCATTATCTGAATCAGAACCGGAATCATCACAATTATCTTTTGAAATTTCAGAGGAGACATCATCAGAAATAATTACAGAGCCGTCTCATAATGAACCGGATATATCAGGACAGACCATATACTGGCTTGCTGACTACAATCTTAATCCGGAAAACGGGGAAAACCGTTCTACGGCATTATCGCTTTTTGAAGATATCTATGGCGGGAAAATAGAATATATATACGCTGATGCTGATGAAAAGTTTGAAGTTCTTGATGCAAGAATACGTGCAGGAGAACCGGTTGATATGTTTCCATATGAGATAAATACAATACCTGAGGGTGTTACAAAAAATTTATATCAGCCTCTTGATGATTATTTTGATATTCTTGAATGGGATTCAGAACTCTGGGAAGATATGCACAATACAGCCGATATACTTTCATATAATGGCAGTCATTATGTATTGCCATACAGTATATCAGACCCGTTTGTTATAACATACAGCAGAAAACTTATGAAATCCGAAAATTTTGAAGACCCTTATAAACTCTATCAGGAGGGAAAATGGGACTGGGATATATTTATGAATATGATGAAGACTTTTGAATCAAGACAGGTTGAAGGTACTTACAGATATGGAATAGCCGGACAGTTCGGAAAAGCTTTTCTTTATTCATCAGGAAAAACTGTTGTATCTCTGAATAATGGCAAATTTGTAAATAATATCGGAGATACTTCAATAGCAAAAGCTGAAACACTTATGAATGAAATAGGTAAAAACGGACTCTATAATAACAGATGGTATTCAAATTTTCCATCAAATGAAAATACATTATTTTATGCAATGGAATCTTGGTCATTGAGCGAATCAAATGCAGTAAATCCTGATTCTGATTTAATGATAGTACCTTTTCCCAAATCACCAGATACAGATAAGTATTATATGAGTGCCAATTATAATGCAAGAATGCTTGTAAAAAATTCTGATAAGGGTGAAGCCGTATCCGCATATATAAAGTGCGAGAGATTGGCAGAAACAAGTGCAAAATATCAAGAAGAAAAGAAAAAACAGGCTCTTATAAAAAAGACAACTCCAAAAGGCATAATAACAGGATTTATAACTGAAGAACAATATAATGCATTACAGGAATATACAAATCCTGAGATATGTACTCCAATATTTGATTTTGGTTATGGAATGGGTTCAGTAATGTACGGTGAGGGCGATTATACATATGCTACAAGCGGAGTTATGAACAAACTTATCTATGAACTCATTGAAGATAATGGTCACGCTGAAAACTGGGATATTTTACGTGATTCCTGCAAAGAAATTATAGATGCAGAAATTGTTAAGCTTAATAAATAGGTTACAAATTGGTTAACACCATAAATAAAAAATGAAAATATAATGTAAAAAATGTACATTTTATTTAACTTTACAAGTCCTATTAGTATCATTTCATCTGAAATATATAACTATAAAATTACAAAGTGACGTAAAACCTTGATATTTTAATAAATATATGATAGAATACAATCAACAGAAATAATATTAAATTTTATGTTAGTTTTATTATAAATATTTTTAAGGTAAGTATAAATATGGAGGATTTTATGAAAAAATTATTTGCGCTTCTTTTAGCGTGTTCAATGATTACTTGTGCTTTTACAGGTTGTGGAAGTGAAGATGAAGGAAAAACAAACGGTAATTCATCAAGTTCAGCAGTAAGTGATGAATTAGACTCAGAAAGTTCAGAAGATTCTGATTCAGAAAGTTCCGAAGAATCTGATTCAGTAAAAGCTGAAGTTTCAGTTTCGGAAAGTGATTCAGAAAGTTCAGAATCAATAGATTCTGAATCATCTTCAAACTCAGATTCTGAAAGTTCAGAAGATTCTAATTCAGAAAGCGAATCAGATTCAAGTTCAGAAGAAAACAATGAACCTGCTGCAGTAGTTGCAGGAAAAGCCGGAGATGCTAATCTTGTAGGTGTATGGTCAAATGATGAACTTGCAATGGTTATGTCATCAATAAGATTTAAGGACAATGGTATTATTTCAACTTTTGTTGATTATTCAACTATTATGAATATATCAAATGGCAAGCTTTCAATGTCAGGAATAGAATGCGATTATGAATTTGATGGTACAGATTTTTCATGTGCTATATCATCTGCTGATATGGGTATTGAAGATTCAGGTTCTCAGGTTGAAACTATGTCAATTATTGAAATGTCAAAATTGGAATCAGGCAGTGCTAACGATGTAAATGGTACATATTTACTTACAGGCGGTCTTATATATGAATCAATGGAACAGAATATACCTGTTGATGGAGATACATATGTTTTAGTTGACGGAAGCAATCTTTATATTGATGTTGAAATATGCGGATACAATGCAAATGGAAGTGAAATTGAATTTACTGGAGATTCAGCTTTCCTCTTTGGTGAAGATGGCGACAGTTCATCAAAATGCAAATATAAAGTAGACGGCGATACTCTTGTAATAACAAGTGCTATCGGTGAAGAAGAAACTTTAACTAGAAACACAAATATAAAATAAAACTGAAAAACAAAATAGGCAATAATTTTGGGCGGATAGTTTCCGCCCACTTTTTTGTAAAACTTTATTAGTTAAAATTGTTTTCTATAAAAAAGATTTCTGCTTCCTGTGATGCCGGAAAAAGTTTTTCGGCTAATTTTTTCTGATTGGAAATGTATTCAGCAGTTTCCTCTATTTTTTTGAGTGTTTTAATATAGTCATCTGAATCCTTTTCAAGTGATTCAAGACTTCTTTTTAAAACTGTGATTTTTGATTCAGAAGTTTTTATATTGTTTTTAGTAAGTTTATACTGTCCCAGTATATTTCTGTATTTATAGAACTGTTTATACAAATCAAGCTTGTTTGCGTCATAAAGACCGTTTTTATAAGAAAAATATATTTCCGCAAGACATTCCGCATCATTAATCGCAGAAAATGTATGTATAAAATCTATTCCGTAGATGTCTGCAATCCTTTCCAGATTATAAGGATTTGAAAGACCAAGTTCATTCATAACATCAGGCTGGAGGTCGTGAAATTTTTTTGAAATTTCAATCATTCTTTCATCAGCGTGAGAATATCTTGATGATTTCTGAACCTCTATTTTGTCAGCATTTCCCCATACAAAAAATTTGGAAGGAGAAAAACAGTCTACTAAATTCAAAAAATTTTCGGAAACACTCTTGAAACTTCTGCTTTGATTAATCTGTTGCTGTGTTATACCTGTAAGGCGAGTTGTTCTTGCAGAAATTTTTACTGCCCTTGAAGGTTTTACAATGCTGTAAAATGAAGTAAGCGGACTTCCGTCAGCATACCTGAAAATGGCTGCCATTGATATAATTTCTCTTCTTCCACTGCCTTTTTTATCAGGACAGTTAAATTCAAAGTCAAGAAAAACATAAATATTATCCCTCATAGTCAACTCCATTATTCTATTATCATAGCTATGTTCTCAATAAAAAAGGTAAAAATATCCCCCCCCCCTCTGTGTTTATATATAATGATTATAAACTTTGAAAATATTTCAGGAGGGGGAATATTTTTTTATATTTTTCCCTTTAATTTTCTGAGAGTGTAACCTTCTTTTATTTTCATTACGCCTCTGTCAATTGCAAGAGAATAATCCGGAACGTCTCTTGTAATGGTTGTGCCAGCAGCAGTATAAACACCTTTTCCGAGATTAACAGGAGCTATAAGATTTGTGTTACAGCCTATAAAGCAATTATCTCCAATAACACATCTGCTTTTGACAATTCCATCATAGTTTACAGTAACAGTTCCACAGCCGAAGTTTACTTTCTTTCCGACATCACTGTCACCTACATATGTGAGATGTGCTATAGCGGTTTTTTCTCCGACTGTTGAATTTTTAATCTCAACAAAGTCACCGATTTTAACACCACTCTTTATCAGACTATTTGGTCTTATGTGAACCCAAGGACCTATTTTAACACCTTTTTCAATTTCTGATTTGAATGCCTGAACATAATTGAGATTAACTTCATCACCTATTTTACAATTTTCAATTACACAGTTAGGACCTATTTTGCAGTTTTCACCGATAACTGTATTACCTCTTAAAATAGTACCAGAAAGTATTTCTGTATTTGTACCGATTTTAACATTTCTTTCAATAGTAATACCGTCAAGACATGTAAATTCAACGCCATTTTCAAGATGTTTTTCTATAATATTCATTCTTGCCTTTGTATTGAGTTGAAGAAGTCCTTTTCTGTCATTTGCACCAAGAATAACATCGGGATTAGATGATTTGTAAGCACCTGCATTCATTCCTGCTTCTACTGCAAGAGCTACAGTATCAGTTAAATAATATTCATTCTGTGAATTGTCATTTTTAAGATTTTTAATAAGTTTTATAAGGTCATCTGTTTTGAACCAGTATGCACCGGAATTTACTTCCTTTATAGATTTCTGATTTTGAGATGCATCTTTTTCTTCAACAATACCTGTTATTTTTATATTGTTTTCATTATCTCTTATAATTCTGCCATATCCGAAAGGATTGTCAAGTTCAGAAGTAATAACTGTTACTGAATTATTATGTTCCTTATGGAGTGCAAGTGATTCTGAAATAGTATTGCTGTCGATAAACGGAGCGTCACCACAGAGTACAAGTGTATTTCCTAAATCGCCGTCACTGTTTTTTTCAAGGAACGGAACAGCCTGCATAACTGCGTGACCTGTTCCAAGACGTTCAGCCTGCATAACTGTTTCATATCTTCCATTAAGATATTCGTCTATAACTTCTCCTTTGAATCCTTTTACAATGCAGATATTTTTCAGTCCTGCATTTTCACACGCTGAAATAACCCATTCAAGCATAGGTTCTCCTAAAACTTTGAACATCGGCTTAGGCATATCAGATTTCATTCTTTTTCCCTGACCGCCTGCAAGTATTATACAATTATCCATTTTTTAAAAAATCCTCCTTAAATATAAACCATAGCATTATTAATATATTTATATTACAAAATTGATATTAAAAACGTACTTAATACTATTATTGCAAATTTTATATTAAAATGCAAGGGCTTTAAGATTAAAAACATTGTTTGGTGAAAATTTTGTATAAAATGCTATAAAAAACAGGAAAAAATTTTCTCAAAAAATGTATAGTAATTTTCAGAATAATATGTTATAATATATATAAGTCCGAAAGACAGGAGCCGTCTTTTTGTTTTCTGCTCGTTTGTTCTTTCGGAAGAAGTTTTAAATTTGGAGGTATTACCAATGGCAAATAAGTATTGTTACCTTTTCTCTGAAGGTAATGCTAGCATGAGAGAACTTCTCGGCGGAAAGGGTGCTAACCTTGCTGAGATGACTAACATCGGTCTTCCTGTTCCTCAGGGTTTCACTATCACTACAGAGGCTTGTACTCAGTATTATGAGGACAACGGTATCAGTGATGAAATTCAGGCTGAAATCAACGAATACATCGTTAAAATGGAAGAAATTACAGGTAAGAAGTTTGGAGATAAGGAAAATCCTCTCCTCGTTTCTGTACGTTCTGGTGCAAGAGCATCTATGCCTGGTATGATGGATACTATTCTCAACCTTGGTCTTAATGAAGATGTTGTTGAAACAATCGCTGAAAAGTCAAACAATCCTCGTTGGGCTTGGGACTGCTACAGAAGATTTATTCAGATGTACTCAGATGTTGTTATGGAAGTTGGCAAAAAGTACTTTGAAGAACTCATCGACAAGATGAAGGAAGAAAAGGGCGTTACTCAGGACGTTGAACTTGATGCTGATGACCTTAAGGAACTTGCTTCACAGTTTAAAGCTGAATATAAGGCTAAAATCGGTACAGATTTCCCAACTGACCCTAAGGAACAGCTTATGGGTGCTATAAAGGCTGTATTCCGTTCTTGGGATAACCCTAGAGCTAATGTTTACAGACGTGATAATGATATTCCTTTCTCTTGGGGTACTGCTGTTAACGTACAGTCAATGGCTTTCGGTAATATGGGTGATGATTGCGGTACAGGTGTTGCCTTCACACGTGACCCTGCTACAGGTGAAAAGAAGCTCATGGGTGAATTCCTTACAAATGCACAGGGTGAAGACGTTGTTGCTGGTGTTCGTACTCCTATGCCTATCGCTCAGATGGCTGAAACTTTCCCAGAAGCTTTTGCTCAGTTCAAGGAAGTTTGCCAGACACTCGAAAATCACTACCATGACATGCAGGATATGGAATTTACTGTTGAAAATAAGAAGCTCTATATGCTCCAGACAAGAAACGGTAAGAGAACTGCACAGGCTGCTCTTAAAATTGCTTGTGACCTCGTTGATGAAGGTATGAAGACAGAGCAGGAAGCTGTTGCTATGATTGACCCAAGAAATCTTGATACACTTCTCCACCCACAGTTTGATGCTAAGGCTCTCAAGGCTGCAACTCCTATGGGCAAGGGTCTCGGTGCATCTCCTGGTGCTGCTTGTGGTAAGGTTGTATTTACAGCTGATGATGCTGAAGCTTGGAATGCTAGAGGTGAAAAGGTTGTTCTTGTAAGACTTGAAACATCACCTGAAGACATTACAGGTATGAAGGCTTCACAGGGTATTCTTACAGTTCGTGGCGGTATGACATCACACGCTGCCGTTGTTGCTCGTGGTATGGGTACTTGCTGTGTATCAGGTTGTGGTGACATCAAGATGGATGAAGCTAACAAGAAGTTTGAACTCGCTGGAAAGATATTCAATGAAGGCGATTATATCTCAATTGACGGTTCAACAGGTAATATCTATGATGGTATTATTCCTACTGTTGATGCTACAATTGCAGGTGAATTTGATAGAATTATGAAGTGGGCTGACAAGTACAGAGTTCTTCAGGTAAGAACAAATGCTGATACTCCTGCTGATGCTAAGAAGGCTCGTGAACTCGGTGCAGAAGGTATCGGTCTTTGCCGTACAGAGCATATGTTCTTTGATCCTGCAAGAATCGGTGCATTCCGTGAAATGATTTGCTCAGATACAGTTGAAGAAAGAGAAGCTGCTCTCGATAAGATTGAACCAATGCAGCAGGCTGACTTTGAAGCTCTTTATGAAGCTCTTGAAGGTTGTCCTGTAACAATCAGATTCCTTGACCCACCTCTTCACGAATTCGTTCCTACTGATGAAGCTGACATCAAGGCTCTTGCAGATGCACAGGGTAAGTCAGTTGAAGACATCAAGGCATTTATTTCAGCACTCCACGAATTCAATCCAATGATGGGTCACAGAGGATGCCGTCTTGCTGTAACATATCCTGAAATAGCTAAGATGCAGACTAAGGCTGTAATCAAGGCTGCTATCAACGTAAAGAAGAATCACCCAGATTGGACAATTGTTCCTGAAATTATGATTCCTCTCGTTGGCGAAGTTAAGGAACTTAAATTCGTTAAGAAGGTAGTTGTAGAAACTGCTGATGCTGTTATCGCTGAAGCTGGCGTAGAACTCAAGTATGAAGTAGGTACTATGATTGAAATTCCTAGAGCTTGTCTCACTGCTGAAGAAATCGCTAAGGAAGCTGAATTCTTCTGCTTCGGTACAAATGACCTTACACAGATGACATTTGGTTTCTCAAGAGACGACTCTGGTAAGTTCCTCGACGCTTACTATGATAAGAAGATTTTTGAAAATGACCCATTCGCTAAGCTCGACCAGACTGGCGTTGGTAAGCTTATGGAAATGGCTGTTAAGGACGGTAAGGCTGTTCGTCCTGAAATGCACGTTGGTATATGCGGCGAACACGGTGGTGACCCAACATCTGTTGAATTCTGTCACAAGCTCGGACTCACATATGTTTCTTGCTCACCATTCAGAGTTCCAATCGCAAGACTTGCTGCTGCACAAGCTGCAATCAACGACGCTAAGTAATTAGAAAATAAATTTATAAAAAATATGAATATGTAATATATTCACCCCTGTCCGGAGTTCTTCCGGTCAGGGGTATTTTTTTGTATATATTATAAAGTGATAAAATAATATATAAGACCATATATAACTGATGCACAACAGCCATATAATATAACAGGACCGGCAATGCTGAAAATTTTAGAACCTACTCCTAGTATAAAGCCTTCGGATTTTGCTTCAATTGCTGATGATGCAATAGCATTTGAAAAACCGGTTATAGGTACAAGAGTACCAGCACCAGCGTGCTTTGCGATTTTATGATATTTTCCGAATCCTGTTAAAATTGTGCTTAATCCGACAAGTATAACAGAAGTCCAGGCAGATGCAACATTTTTTTCAAAATCGAAATACATAAATATTTCCATTATTATCTGACCTAATGCACATATAGTTCCACCTACAAGAAATGCAACAGATGCATCAACTTTTATATTTGACTTCGGAGAAGCATTTTTACACATATCACTATAAAGTTCAGGTGTTATATTCATAAGATTACTCCTTTATATTAACTATTATTAATTAATATTAATATTTTTTTCAATATCATTGAAATTTATTCTTTTTTATTTTTTTAGGGTAAATTTGCAAAAAAAGAGCAGTTATAAAACTGCTCTTAAAATTTATTATTTCATTAATCCTGATATACAGAATCTATTCCGAGGAATTCCTCAAGTGTGAGACCACTGTTATATACTTCTGTAGCTTTATCAACACCAAGGTATCTTATATGCCAAGGTTCGTATTTATATCCTGTAATACTTTCCTTGCCCTTTGGATATCGGATTATAAATCCATATTCGTGAGCGTGATTTTCAAGCCATACTGCCTCAGGAGTTCCAGCGAATGAATCATCAATAGAATTTACATCAATAGCTAAGCCTGTCTGATGTTCTGAATGACCTGCACGTGCAGAGAATGTATCAGCTGATGCCTGACCATATGAATCTACATAGTTATTATAAATTCTGTTTTGTGTGTCATATGAACGGTATCCAGATGCAAGCCATATATCAAGACCTTCATTTGCAGCAGCTTGAGCAAGTACATTAAACTGTGTTTCTGTTTCTGAATCAAGACCGGGGTCATAATCTTCAGGAAGACCATAAGTCTTATTAGCGATTAAAATGCCTTGAACATAAGTAAGACCATCATTGTTATTTACAGGAGTAATTGTTGTTGTAGATGTCTGATTTAAATTTTCCTGATTCTGTGCAGAAGTAGCAGGTTCAGAAGTCTGTGATGAAGGAATCATTCCATTTTCATCTTTAACGCTTACTTTTATTTCGGCATATACCATCGGATTATCAACAGAAGTAACAGTTATATAACATACTCCGGCTTTTACTGCTGTTATATTTCCGAGCCAGTCAACAGTTGCAATTGATTCGTCTGAGGATTCCCATTTTTCCGTTAAATCAGCAGTATCAGGAAGCATTGTTACATATGGCATAGTAGTTTCTCCCATTTCTAGTTCACATGAATAGAAAGTAAGCTCTATAGATTGTACTTTATCACTTCCATCAGGATTTGTCGCTGAAAAATCAGTGGAAACTGTGGGTGCTGAGGTAACTGGTGGATTTGTTGTATTTATTGTTATATCTGGATTGTCATTATTATCCGTTGTGATAACATCAGAGTTTGAAGGATTTGTTTTGCCCTTTGGATTGTCGTTTTCTTTTTTGGAGCAGGAAGATATTGCAAGAGCAACAATCATAGCCACTAAAACAATCATTATTACAAGAGCTGTAATTCTTCTTCTTTTATAAGTTTGTTGTGAAACTTTCTTTTTTTTACTTGACATATAAAAAGCATTCCTTTCGTGTATAATTATTCTTAGAATATTATAACACAAAATATTTTCATTGTCACGTATTTGAAAAGAAAATATAATATTTTTGTACAATATGCCGATTTGGTTTATAAATATTAATTAGTAATGCATAATAATTATTTTACTACATAATAATTGTAAATTGTATATATTTCCCCTGACAGTTGTCTACATTTAATTTGAACTTATGATAATCAATTATTGATTTTGCTATAGCAAGTCCCAGACCATAACCGCCTGTACTTCTTGAACGGGAATCATCACTTCTGTAGAATCTTTCAAATATTTTATATTTTTCGTCATCACGTATTCCAGAACCAGTATTATAAACAGAAAATATTTTTTTATCACCAGATTTTTTCAATGTTACCTTTATTTTTCCGTTTTCATCTGAATGTTTTATAGCATTGTCAATAAATATTGCAAAAAGCTGTTTGCATTGACGTTCACTTGCAATAAGCATTATATTTTCATCGACATCAATATCAAATATCTTGTTTGATTCAAAAGCCTGACATTCAAAGGGAAGTGCAGTATTTATTACCGCCTGACTTAGATTGAATTCAGAAAAAGTCATATCTGCTGAATTATTTTCAAGTCTTGTGAGATTGAGAAGGTCATTTACAAGAAGACTCATTCTTTCTGCCTGTGTCTGAATATATTTAAGCCATTTATTACTTCCTATTTCTCCGGCTAAAACATCGGCATTAGTTGAAATGATTGTAAGAGGTGTTTTTAATTCATGACTTGCATCTGATATAAACTGTTTTTGTTTTTCAAAAGCTTTCTGAACTGGTTCAATGCTTTTTTTGGAGAGAAATATTACTAAAACTGAAAGACATACAAAACTTATTGAACCTATAAGAAGTGTAGTTTTCATAAGTTTATTAAGCATTTCTATTTCAGAGCTTTTGTCAGTAAATACAAATATTGTTCCGTTGTATTTTTTATCTTTATAAAACTGAAGAGAATTTATCATACCTGTAACAGCACCATCATTCAGAATGGAATTTATATAATTCTGTGCAGTTTCATCTTCAATATCTTCATTATTGAATTTGGCAAGAAATTTTCCGGAATTATCTGCCATAAGTACAAAATAATCAATATAATCTATTTTTTTTGGTGGTATGTCATCAAGATGTTTTCTTTGTTCATCAGGGAAATCTATAAATTCAGGCTGAGAAAGTTCAATGATATTGTAATTATTAATAGATACAGGATTGTCAAAACTTAAATTTTCAGTATTATACAGATTATCTCTGTAGTACCTGTCATTGAAATTAAATGGCGGTGAAAAATTATCAGGATTATCATCAGGAGTATAATCTGGTCTGTCATTATGTGGCCAGTCATCAGGATTATAATCTGGTTTATCTGGTCTGTCCGGAAAATTAAAATCGTCAGGTCTTTTATGATAATCTGGTTTTTCGTCAGGTTGTTGTTCTGGCAGGGTGTATTCCGGAACAGGAGGTTCATTGTAAACGGAATCCGGATTTTCAAAATTTTCAGATTCTATGAAGTCGTCGTGCTGTTCCGGAGATGATTCGGTTTCAGATTTGGATTCAGCTTCAGATTCGGATTCGGAAATAGAATTATCTTCTGAAATTTCATTGTTTTTTTCTGTTTCGGAATCTGATTCTGTCGTCTGAACTTCTTCTTTGATATTTTCTGATGATTCTTTTGTTATAATTTCTGAATGGGATTCATTTTTACTTGTTTCGGCAGGACTTAATGTCCATTTTTCTTCTTTTTTTTCAGGTTTGAAATTATCATCAGGAATAAAAGTAAACATTGATGTCTTTTCGTCATATTTAATATTCACAGCTATTTTGCTTAATATAACTTTGGATTGTCTTTGTGCTATCGTCTGCATTATAACGTTTATTGAACCTAGTACGGCGACAAAGATAGCAAGCATTATTGACATTGTAATGGCTACAAATCTTAACTGTACTTTTTTGAACATAAAAACTCCTTTTTTGTATTTTTTAAATCTATAGTTATTTTACTTCTTCAAGTGAATAGCCTATGCCCCTTGCAGTTTTTATCTGAATATCAGAACACATAGTAGAAATTTTTTTCCTTAAAAATGATATGTAGACTTCTATATTATTATATTCAACGTCACTTTCATACCCCCATATTTTTTCTATAATTCTTTCTTTCGGAAGTATCTGACGGGGATTTGATATAAGAAGTTCCATTATCTGATATTCTTTTAGACTAAGTTTTATATCGTTTTCATTATAAACCAGTGAACAGGAAGTTTTCATAAGTTTGAGATTTTTAAATGTTATACAGTTATCATCAATGATTTCTCCTTTTCTTCTGGTTGAGGCTCTTATTCTAGCAAGCAACTCACTTGTATTAAAAGGTTTTGTGATATAGTCATCAGCACCGCCGTCCAGACCAGTTATTTTATCTTCAATTTCGCTTTTTGCCGTAAGCATTATAACAGAACTTTTTATTTTTTGCTGTCTTAAATTTCTCAAAACTTCCAGACCATTCATTTTTGGAAGCATTATATCAAGCAGAATACAATCATAAACTCCTGAAAGTGCATAATCAAGACCATCTATGCCATCATAGACAGTATCTACAAAATATTTATTTCTTTTAAGGATTTCTGAAAGTGCATCAGCAAGCTGTACTTCATCTTCTACTACCAGAATACGCATAATATAACCACCTTTATTTAATAATGATATAGTTTGATAATAATTTATATTATACATTTTTATATTGAAATAATCTTAAAAAATACATAAAATTCAGATATTTAATCAGTACAATTTCAATGCCTGTTTTTGTGCAGATTGTCAAAAAACAATAATAAACTGTAAATAACTATTGACTAAATTGTGAATATGTGATAACATATATATTATATTAATATAAT